>CANQIG010000024.1 GCA_947623765.1 uncultured Clostridia bacterium
TTGTCCAAGACAGAACTCGGCTTATAGGCTTAGTCGCGGCAAAACGCGGCGGGATCTTTCCCGCCGCGTTTTCGCGTCTCACGATGGAGTTATTCTCTGTACAGATCGCGCAGCAGCTCGATCTCGGCTTTGTACCCCGCAAGGTCGTTCGGTGTTTCCAGACAGAAGGGGAGGGAGCGCAGCGCGGGATGGTTGATGATCCTTCCAAAAGCGTCCGTGCCGATCTTGCCTTCGCCGATCTTTGCGTGGCGGTCCTTGTGAGAGCCGAGGCCGAAGATGCTGTCATTGATGTGGACCGCTTTGAGGCGTGAAAGTCCGATCACGCGGTCGAACGCTGTGAGAACGCCGTCGAGGTCGTTCACGATGTCATATCCCGCGTCGTAGACATGGCAGGTGTCGAGGCAGACGCCCATGCGGTCGGAGAGCGTCACGCGGTCGAGGATCTCCCGGAGTTCCTCGAATTTGCCGCCGATCTCGCTGCCTTTGCCTGCCATGGTCTCGAGGAGGACGACCGTCGTCTGTTCGGGCTGCAGGATCGTGTTCAGCGTCTCGGCGATGAGCCGGATCCCCGTTTCCACACCCTGCCCGACGTGGCTGCCGGGATGGAAATTGTAGAAATTGTTCGGCGTCGCTTCGAGACGGGTGAGATCGTCCGCCATGGCTTCGCGTGCGAACTCCCGCGTTTGGTCCGACGCGGAACAGGGGTTGATGGTGTACGGCGCGTGCGCGATCAGCGGCGCGAACCCGTGCTCGAGTGCGAGCACATTCAAACGCTGTGCGTCCAAGGGGTCGAGCGGCTTCGCTTTGCTGCCGCGCGGGTTCCGCGTGAAAAACTGAAAGGTATCTGCGCCGAGGGAGAGCGCGGTCTCTCCCATAGCAAAGAACCCTTTCGCCGCAGAAAGATGGCATCCTATATGCAGCATAGATCTGTCCGTTTCCTCTCTTTCTTGTTTCGGAGGGAGACCGCGCCTGTTTCGTTTCGGGCAGTGCGGTTCTTCCCTGTGTTACAGTATAGCACGAAGAGAGTTCATTGTAAATTCTTTTTCCAAAGTTCAAAGAATCTGTTGACAAAAATAAAAGCGTCATTTATAATAATATCAAACAATGCTGGAGCCGGGAGGTTCACGATGGAGCTTTCAGAAATTGCGGCGAAGCTGCACAAGCTGGAGCTGGTGCGTATGCTTGCGCACAGAAAGGAAATGGGCACGGACGGGCTGTATTTCGGACAGATGCCCGTGCTGGATTACGTTTTCGCGCATCCTGGGTGCACGCAGATCGAGATCGCGGAACACCTGCAGGTGAGCCCCGCGTCGATCGCGCTCTCCACCAAACGCCTGCAGCGCGCCGGCTACTTGACCAAAGAGGTGGACGCGGACAACCTGCGGCGGAAGCGCCTGTTCCTTCTTGAAGAGGGGGAGCAGATCCGAAGCCGCACACGCGAAAAAATGGATCGGCTCGATGCATATGCGTTCCGCGGCTTTTCGGAGGAGGAGCTTTCAGAGCTTGCCGCACTGATCGACCGCGTCACCATGAACCTTACGGGAGAGACGGAAAACGTTGTAAACGGCGAGACCTTTTCCAATCTGCACCGGGCTTTGGAAATGATGGATGAGAAGGATAAACAGAAAGTAGAGGAATAATGGTACATCAGTTGTTGGAAATATCAAATACAAAGAACTGCCCATCCGCTATAATGGGACTGTGGGATACGGAGGCCTTAGCAAAATGCCGCTGAACCGTGCCAAATTTCACTTTGACAACGTTTATTCGAGACGCGACCGCATTTTTGGGCCGTATGTCCTTTTTCAGATCGGGGACCTGAGCTGCGAACCGGGCTACCAGACCTATGAGCACCAGCAGTCGGTCTATGAGATCACCTATGTGTTCTCGGGTTCCGGTGAGTTCATCGTGAACGGCGTCCCGTACACGATGCAGAAAGAGGATCTGTTCCTCAGCCGAAAAGAGGGGACGCACAACATCATCTCCTCGGAGACCGATCCGCTGCGCTACTTCTATCTGGGCTTCGATTTTTCCGAGCCCGTGACCGACGCGCAGATCACGGAACTCAAACAGTTCTTCGATACCGAGGAGACCGTCAAAGTCTCCAATGCGCTGGGCGTGCAGGATACCTTCATGAAGCTCCTCTCCGAGTTTTTGGAGGACGATTTCCTTTCCGGGAAGCTGATCGAAGCGTATATGCAGGAGATCATCTGCACAGTCTTCCGCGTGTTCCGCAGGAAGCTCTACCGCAGCTATCTCCTGAACGCCCCGAATAATTCCGACGAAAAGCTCGTCTACGATGTGATCCATTACATCGACGTCAATCTCGAATCCATGGACGGCCTGACGGAGCTCAGCCGGGAATTCGGGTATAGCTACACGCACATCGCGCAGAAGTTTTCCGCCTTTACGGGGGAGAGCCTGAAGGCATATCATACAAAGCGCCGCTTCGAGAAGGCCAACGAATATCTCCGGGAGGGATATTCCGTCACAAAGGTCGCCGAGCGGCTCGGATTCAAGTCGATCCACGCGTTCAGCCGCGCCTACAAGAAATATGTGGGCGTGACGCCGCGTGAAAATAAAAAGAGGGCGGAGGCGGCGAAAGCGGCCGCTTCGTCCGAAAAGGTTTTATAGAAAGGGAGTTGTTGTAGATGAAAGTTGCAGTCATTGGCTGCGGTTCGATCGCGAACGCCGCCCACATCCCGTCCTACATGAACAATCCGGAGGCGGAGATCAAGTATTTCTGCGATATCATTCCGGAGCGTGCCGACGCCGCGGTCGAGAAGTACGGCTGCGGTACTGCTGTGGTGGATTACCATGACGTTCTGAAGGACCCTGAGGTGGAGGCTGTTTCCGTATGCACGCCGAACAACGTCCACGCGCAGATCGCCATAGACGCGCTGCGTGCGGGGAAGAACGTGCTGTGTGAAAAACCCGCGGCGCGCACCTATGCCGAGGCGCTCGAGATGCAGAAGGTCCAGCACGAGACCGGCAAGATCCTCAACATCGGCGTGGTCAACCGGTTCAACGACAGTGTCAATCTCATCAAAAAGTACATCGACAGCGGGAAGCTCGGCGACGTGTTCCATGTGTATGTGAGCTTCCGCGCGCACCGTTCGATCCCCGGTCTCGGCGGCGCGTTCACCACGAAGGCCATCGCGGGCGGCGGCGCGCTGATCGACTGGGGCGTGCACTACCTCGACATCGTCATGTACTGCTGCGGCGATCCGAAGGTCCGCACCGTGACCGGCGAGGTCTTCTCGAAGCTCGGCGTGGATATGAAGAACTACGCCTATACGGATATGTGGGCGGGACCGCCGAAATACGACGGCGTCTACGATGTCGACGACTCTGTGACCGGCCTGATCCGGACCGACGGCCCGACGATCACCGTTCACGGCGCATGGGCGCAGAATATCGGTGAGTCGGAGCAGTACATCGATTTCATGGGCGATAAGGCCGGGATCCGGCTGGCATACGGTAAGGACTTCACGGTCTACACCGCGGAGAACGGCGCGCTCGTGGAGTACAAGCCTGTCTTTAAGATGCGCAATCACTTCCAGAACGAGATCGACGCGTTCGTCGACTGTGTGAAGACCGGCAAAAAGCTGCCGTCGCACATCGACACGGTGATCATCACCGCGGAGATGATGCAGGCGATCTACGATTCTGCGGAGCAGCACAGGGAGATCGCGCTGAACTGAGTTTTCCGACCTGATTTTACTGAGAAAGGATGTTGACTATGTATCCGTTTTCGATCGGTGTTTTGATGGACGGCTTCCGTACCGATCCCCTGACCGCGCTGGATAAAGCGGCGGCGGTCGGCGTAAAGGGCATCCAGGTTTACGCGACCCGCGGCGAACTGGCCCCGGAGAATATGGATGCTGCGAAGCGCAAGGAGTTCCTGAAGCGGGTCAAGGATCACGGCCTCGTGATCTCCGCGCTTTGCGGGGATCTCGGCCACGGGTTCCATGACCCGGAGATGAACCCGCAGCTCATCGAGCGCTCCAAGCGCATCGTCGATCTCGCAAAGGATCTGGAGACAGACGTCATCACCACGCACATCGGCGTCGTGCCGGACGATCCCTCGAATCCGCGCTACGCGGTGATGCAGGACGCGTGCGGCCAGCTCGCGGCGTATGCCGACGAGATGCAGGCGCATTTTGCCGTGGAGACCGGTCCTGAGATCGCCGTGACCCTCAAGGGCTTCCTGGACGGACTGCATTCCAAGGGCGTCGCGGTCAACCTCGACCCGGCAAACTTCGTCATGGTCACCGGGGACGATCCGGTGCAGGCGGTCTACACGCTGAAGGACTACATCGTCCATACGCACGCGAAGGACGGGAAGCGGCTCCATTATGTGCGCCCGGACGTCCTTTACGGGCTGGAAGAGGCGGTCATGCTGCAGGACGCTTCCTTTATCGAGCTGCCGCTCGGCGAAGGCGACGTCGACTTCCCGGCGTATCTCAAGGCGCTGGACGACATCGGCTATACGGGCTTCCTGACGATCGAGCGCGAGGTCGGAGACGACCCCGAGGGCGATATCCGCAAGGCAGTCGAATTCCTGAAAGCACGCATTTGAATCGCATAAGAAAGATTGAGGAGGACGGGAGACCGTCCTCCTCTTTTTGCGACATATGCAGCCGGGAAAATTCATTATGCAATTTCTATTCTCCTGTTGCAATTCATTTCGGTATGTGATAGAATTTCTGCGGTTCTAAAGATAAAATAAAAAGAGGGATGGATTATGCGCGGGGAAGAAGCGGGAGAGCAGTCTTCTAAGTTTGATCTCAAAACCTTTGCGCTCGTAACGGTGGGAACGGTCATTCTGTCGGTCGGAGTATACTTTTTCAAGTTCCCCAACAATTTTTCGACGGGCGGCGTGAGCGGCATCTCCATTATTCTGGGGAAGCTCCTGCCGATGCTTTCGCCCGCCGTGACAATGTGGATCATCAACGCGGCGCTTTTGCTCCTCGGCTTTCTGATCCTTGGGCGCGGGTTTGGGTTCCTTACGGCGTATTGCAGTATGCTGTTCTCGTTCCTGACATGGCTCTTTGAGCGGATCTTTCCGATGGATGCGCCGTTTACGGATCAGCCGTTTTTGGAGCTGTGTTTTGCCATGATGCTGCCCGCGCTTGGCTCGGCGATCCTGTTTAACTGCAACGCCTCGAGCGGCGGCACCGACATCGTCGCGATGATCCTCAAGAAATACACCAGCCTCGACATCGGGAAGGCGCTCCTCGTCAGCGACGCGCTGATCGCGTTTTCCGCTTGCTTTGTGTTCGACATCCGCACCGGGCTGTTTTCCGTGCTCGGATTGATTATCAAAGCGTTCGTGGTGGACAGCGTCATCGAGAGCATCAATCTCTGCAAATATTTCTCCATTGTGACGACGCACGCGGAGGAGATCTCCGCGTACATCATGGAGACGCTGAAGCACGGCTGCACCGTGCTGGACGCCGTCGGCGCATACACGCACACCGAGAAGAAGCTGATCCTCGCGGCGTGCCGCCGCGGCGACGCCGTTCGGCTCCGGCAGTTCGTCCGCAGCGTCGACCCGAAGGCGTTCATGTCCATCACGAACACGAGCGAGATCATCGGGAAAGGTTTCCGAAGCGTTTGATTGTTGGCACAGAGGTTCGATTTGACAGATCCGAGCCTCTGTGCTATACTTTATGTGGAATCACTGTTTCGGGAGGCGGAGAGAAGATGGCAAATCCGTATCGCGAAGAATTCATGCAGCTCTACACGGAGCATATCACGCGCGAGGGCTCGCAGAAGCTGCTCGCGTGGCTCGATACTACGGATTTTTACACGGCGCCCGCGAGCACGCGGTTCCACTGTGCCTGCCCTTCCGGGCTGGTGATGCACAGCATCAACGTCTACAAAACGCTCCGGGAGCGGTATTTTGAAGAGGGCGAGAACGAGGAGAGCTACGCGGTCTGCGCGCTCCTGCACGACGTGTGTAAATCCCAGTTTTACAAGGTTTCCACCAGAAACGTCAAAAATGACGAGACCGGAGAGTGGGAGAAGAAGCCGTTTTACGCCGTGGAGGACGCGTTTCCCTTTGGCCACGGGGAGAAATCTGTCTTTCTCATCGAGCGGTTCATGCGGCTTAAGCCCGCGGAGGCGATGGCGATCCGCTGGCACATGGGCGGGTTCGATGAGGCCGTGAAGGGCGGCAGCTTTGCGATCAGCGCCGCGTTTGACCGCTATCCGCTCGCAGTGAAGCTGCACCTTGCGGACTTGGAATCGACCTATCTTCGGGAGAAAGGCACCTCCAGCGTCCGGTGAAAGGGTATGTTCCGGCCCGGTCGGGCCGAAGACATAGATTTTATTAAAATAGAGGGAGATGAAAACGCATGACGTATTCGTATACACCGAAGGGCGTGTGTTCGAGGAACATTCAGGTGGAGCTGGACGGCGAGACGATCCGTTCCGTGCGGTTCGAGGGCGGCTGCCACGGCAACACGCAGGGCGTCGCGGCACTCGCGGCCGGTATGAACGCGAGGGAGTACATTGCGCGCTGCAAGGACATCAAATGCGGCTTTAAGGACACTTCCTGCCCCGCGCAGCTCGCGATCGCCTTGGAGGAAGCGCTGAAGCAGTCCGCGTAACGCGTTCCGTGTCTGTTCAAATCTTGTTTTTTCCTAAAAAATGGCTGTCCTCAAAGGACGGCCATTTTCATCTCAAAGACTTCCCCAGAAAATGGAACGCGGAAGCGCATCTGTTCCGGGCATACTATATGCGGAAAGGATGTGTATCAGACCATGATCGAATCAGACACCATCAAGCTTCTGCGCGAATGTGACGCGGGCATCCGGATGGGGATTTCCGCCATCGAGGAAGTCCTGGAAAATGTAAAACACGAGGATCTCCGCAAAATGCTCACGGACTGCAAAGCGGAGCACGACAGGCTCAAGACTGAGATTCTGAGCCTGCTGAGCGAATATCACGACGACGGCAAAGCGCCGAACCCCATGGCAAAGGGAATGTCCTGGATGAAGACCAACGTGATGCTCGCGGTGGAGGACTCGGACAAAACCATCGCCGACCTCATCACGGACGGCTGCAATATGGGCGTCAAGTCGCTGAACCGCTATCTCAACCAATACGAGGCGGCGGAGGAAAAGGTCAAGGACATTGCGAAACGGCTTATCAAGCTCGAGGATCAGCTCGCGCGGGATGTGCGGTGTTACCTCTGAATAGCGTCGGGTTACAAAACCGGAAATTGCGAAAATGAATCGGCTGCCGGGAAGGCGATCCATTTGGAAGCCTCCCCGGCAGCTGTTTCGCTTCACGCGGTGTAAACCGTGAACGTTCTGTTTTTCCTTGACAATCGAAGCGTGGACTGGTATAATGGGTCCATTCCGAGCAAAGGAGCATCCAAACACCCATGTTGGTTTTTCGTATCCGCAAATAAAAGCACAGAATCCCAAAATCTAAGGGGAATGCTGTGCCGTTTTGTGTGCTGCGAAAAATCACAAAGGGGTGTTTTTTGTGTCCAAAAATAATCGCGGCGGGATGCTGCCGCTTTCCGTCTCCCAAAATTTCCTGACGAGCCGGTGCCTGCTTTATGCGCTCCTGCGCAAAACCTCGCTCACCGCAGACGACACCGTGGTGGAGATCGGGGCGGGGAAGGGCCATTTGACCCGCGCGCTCGCGCAGCGCGCGGGACGTGTGATCGCCTATGAGCTTGACCCTGCGCTCTGCGCCAAACTCCGCGGCAGCCTGCCGGAAAACGTTCGCCTCATCGAGGGGGATTTTCTCTTGGCGAAACTCCCGGAGGGACCGTATTCCGTCTGCGCCAATATCCCGTTTTCCCGCACGACCGAGATCTTTCGCAAACTCGTCTTTGCGCCGAACCCGCCGCAGTCCGTCTGGCTCTGCGTGGAAAAAGGCGCTGCCATGCGATTTTGCGGAATGCCGCGGGAAACGGTCCATTCGCTCGCGCTTCGTCCGTTCTTTCACGCGCGGATCCTGCACACGTTCCGGCGGGAAGATTTTCATCCCGCGCCGCGCGTGGACTGCGTTTTCCTGGAGCTGAAAAGAAAAGCAGATCCGGATCTTCCTCTAAAGGACCGCGCGGCTTTCGCCGCATTCGTCCGCGCGTGCGGGGCGCACGGCTTTTCCTGGAAAAGCGCGGGACTCACCAAGAAGCAGATCTCCACGGCGCTTCGCCTCGCAAAGCTCCCGCCGCTCGCGCCGAACGGGGAAGTCCTCTATGTCCAGTGGCTCTGCCTGTTTCGATGTTGGCAGAGGTTCGGGAAGCCGTTCAAGAGGGGACAGCCGACTCAGCAGCGCATGGTGCGGTAGACCGTTTCGAGGAGTTTTCTGTCCGGGTCGTGCCCATGCTCCCAGTACATGACGCCGTACAGCCCTTGCTGCTTCGCGTATTCGCATTTGCGGCGCACGGCCCGCTCAGACTCGAAGCTGAGAAACGTGCTGCCGTTCCAGAGATAGCTCGCCTCCGCATCGGAATCCCAGTATTCTGTAAAGCCGTTTTCCCGGATGTATTCCGGCGTGATTCCTCCGAATCCCGGCCCAAAGCCGCTCGACGCGGCGGGCTGGAGCAGACCGTTGTTTTCGTTTCGGACCTCATAAAAAATGTGCGAGTAAAACGCGATGCCGATCACGATCTTTCCGTAAGGGACGCCGGCGCGGTGGAAGAGATCGACCGCAAACCGGGTGCTCGTCTTCGGAGAATCTCCGGCGGTGGAACCGAGCGCGGCGTGGTGCCCGGCTTCCAGCCCGGTCCGAAAATCGTACGTCATGAGCTGGACATAGTCGCACACGGTGGCGACTTCCGCCATCTGGGTATTTTGAATGAAATAGTCGCCTGCACCAGCAGCGATGGAAACGATCTTTTCCGGGCCGAGCGATTCCCGCAGCGCTTTCAGGAGAAGCGTGAAGTTTTCCCGGTCGCGGGGATCATGATCGATGCCCGTCGCGCCGCTTGCGGGATATTCCCAGTCGATGTCAATACCGTCGAGGCGCAGCGCTTCGACCGCCTCTTTACAGGAGGCGGCGAACGCCCTGCGGCCGAACTCGGTCATCGCCATTTCGGAGAAACCGCCCGCGCCCCAGCCGCCGACCGAAAGCACGATCTTGAGATCCGGGTTCCAGACGCGGAATTTCCGGATCAGCAGGATGTTGGACAATGCGCTCAGATCCAGAAGGCCGTCCTTGATCAGCCCGAAAGCGAGGTTCAAATGGGTGAGGAGCCGCACGTCCCGCTCCGTCACGCCGGGCAGGGATGCGTTCATCGCGTAACCGATGATGGCGTAGCCCATGATCTGCTCATCCTTTCACTGCAAGAGGGATTCTCTGTGGTGTTCAGTATATGCTTACTGCCGTACAAAATAGTATTTCGGAAAGGGGGAGGAACAATGGAGTTTGACCGTTTGCTTCGGGAGGTCCTCGCGGAGCTGCGCGGCGCGGGGATCCCGGTTTCCGGGAATGTCGAGCCGCACGTGCAGATCAATACGCGCGCGAAAAAGCGCTATGGGAGCTGCGTGAAGCGCGGAAAAGCATTCGTTATCGAGCTTTCCGCTTTTCTTTCCAACGCAGACGAGAAGACGGTCCGAACGGTGCTCGCGCACGAGCTGCTCCACACCTGCCCCGGGTGCATGAACCACGGAGAGACCTGGAAGCGTTACGCGGCGGTGGTCCGTGAACGGTTCGGGTACGAAGTGACGCGGACCGCGGACTACCGCATTTTCCCGGAAAGCCCGCCGGAGCCGCCGAAATATCTTCTGCGCTGCGAGAACTGCGGCGCGGTCTTTGCGCGCAGGAAACGCAGCGCGCTCGTGGAGCATCCCGGACGCTACCGCTGCCGGTGCGGCGGGAAGCTCCGAAGGGTCCTGTGAAGCCGGTCAGCGTGAGGGAAAGCCGAAAAAACGTGCGGCGTTTTCCCCGAGGACGAGCCGCAGCTCCTCCTCCGTGAGGCCCGCCTTTCGCAGATGCGCTTCCTCGCATTCCACGGTGCTCCACGGATAATCCGTCGCGAAGAAGACGCGCTCGACGCCGTGGCGGCGAATGAGCGGCGCGATGCGCTCCGCGGGGAGCCACCATGTCAGGAACGCCGTATCGAGATATACGTTTTCCAGACCGATCAGGCAGCGCTCGACCTCATCGGTCATTTTCATGCCGCCGAGGTGCGCCGCGATGATCGTGAGATCGGGAAAACGTTTGGCGATCTCCGCAAGCATTTCCGGCGTACAGTGAGGGTCGTCGGGGCAGAGCGGGTCGCGGCCGGCGTGGAAGACGACCGGCAGACCGAGCTCGGCGATCTTGGCGTATACCGGAAAGACCGCGGAGTCATTCACATAGAAATCCTGATAGTCGGGGTGGAGCTTGACTCCGTGCAGGCCGAGCTCCTTGATGCGATCCAGTTCCGGAAGCGCCTCGGGTACCGTGGGGTAGACGCTCCCGAAGCAGAAGGCGTTCTCCCGCTGGCACTCGGCGGCGAAATTGTTGACGTTTGTCATCTGACTCGGTTTTGTGGCGATGTGCAGGAGCAAAACGCCCGTGAGGCCCGCGTCTTTCATATCCTTCAGGAGGCACCCGAAGGTGCCGTCGGCGTGCGGCTGGGAATTTGCGCGCGCCGCGAGCGTGGAAAGCGTTCGGGCGGCGAGCTTATCCGGAAAACAGTGGGTGTGTGTGTCGATCTTTTGCATAGAGCTTCCCTTTCTTCCAAATGACGGCGGGAGTTCGGTCCCGCCAAAGGTTTTAGAAAAAGAAAAGGGGACCCGTCGGGTCCCCGGTTTTCATCAGTCGCTCGAGAAGGGCAGGAGCGCGAGATGGCGCGCGCGCTTGATCGCGACCGTCAGGCCGCGCTGATGATGCGCGCAGGTGCCTGTGACTCTTCTGGGCAGGATCTTTCCTCTTTCGGAAATAAAACGGCGGAGCTTCGCAACGTCCTTGTAATCGATATACTCCGCTTTATCCACACAGAAGGTACAGACCTTTCTGCGGCTCTTGCGGCCGCGGCGGTTTTCTCTCTCCGGTCTGTCTGCCATGGTAAAGCCTCCTTATCGTCAGATGGCGGAAATCCTCAGAACGGCAGGTCGTCGTCTCCGATGATCTCCTCAAAATCCCCACTGCTTCCGCTGGAATAGGTGGGAGCCGGTTCGCTGTATGCCGCCTGCTTCGGCGCCTCATGGGACGCGCTGTAGCTCTGGTTGTTATACGAGGGGGCAGAGGCGTTCTGTCCGCCATCGCTCCGCTTCGACTCGCCGAAGTTCACGCTGTCCGCGAGGATCTCGACCGCCTTGCGCTTGTTGCCGTTGCGATCCTCATACGAGCGGGTCTGGATCGACCCCTGCACGACGATCATCGAGCCCTTTTTGAAGTACCGAGAGATGAACTCCGCGGTGCTGCGCCAAGCGACGACGTCGATGAAATCGGTCTGCCGCTCGGAGCCGGCTTTCGTATAGGAACGGTCCACCGCGACGGTGAAGCTCGTGACGGCAATATCACTCGATGTGTGCCGAAGTTCCGGATCGGCGACCAGTCTGCCCATAATGACTGCGACATTCAGCATAGCTTACAACTCACTTTCGTTTCTGAGACTCATTCCTCCGGAATGTTCTCGGTCTCCATGGCCTCAGCGGCCACAGCCTCCACATCCACCGTCTTCGGCTCTTCGACCGGTTCCGGCTTCTTCTGATCCGCATAACGCGGGTCTTTCTTCACGATGATGGAACGGAGAACGCCGTCGGTGATGTTGTAGCGGCGGTCGAGCTCAGCGGTGAACGCGGGCGTGCTCTCAAAGTTAATGAGCGTGTAGTAGCCCTCGGACTCCTTGTTGATGAGATAGGCGAGTCTGCGCTTGCCCCAGTCGTCAACACTCTCCACCGTGCCGTTTGCCGCGATCAGCGTCTTGAACCGTTCTACAAGTTCCGCCGCGCCCTCTTCGCCGAGCTTCGTCGAGAGGACCATGACAGTCTCGTACTTGTTCGTTACTTCTGGCATCTAGTGCACCTCCTTCTGGACATTTGGCCCCGCATGGACTGCGGAGCAAGGATACGGGTCGCGAATAAACGCAGACCAACAGCATTATTATAGCACAAAAGCCCGGAAAGTCAAGAAAAATCTTCAAAAAAGGAGGCCGCGCGGAAGATCCGAACGGCCCGTTCATCAAAGTGTTTCGGAAAGCGCTTTCAGGTACGCCCGAAACGCGTCTCCAATCTCCGGATGGCGGAGCGCGACCTCCACCTGCGCCTGCATGATCCCGAGCTTGCTGCCCATGTCGTAGCGCTTGCCGGTGAAGTTCACGGCGACCATGGAATCGCGCCGCGCCAGCGCGCACATGGCATCTGTAAGCTGGATCTCCCCGCCAGCGCCGGGAGGCGTTTCTTCGAGGATCGCGAAGATCTCCGGGGGCAGGACGCAGCGGCCGAGGATGGAATAGAGGGACAGGATCTTGTCCGGGGCGGGCTTTTCGATCATATCGGTACAGCGCATCCAGTTTTCTGGCGCGCCTTCGATGGGGGAGACCTTGAGGGACGAATACTTGAGGATCGCTTCCGGGGTTACTTCGTTCACGCCGACGACGCCGAGCCCTTCGGACTCGTAGGCACGGATCAGCTGCCCGCAGGCCGGGTCCTCCCCGAGGATCACGTCGTCGCCGTACAGGACGGCGAACGGCTCGTCCCCGACAAATGCCTTTGCACAGTACACGGCGTGGCCGAGCCCCTTCGTCTCCTTCTGCCGGACATACTGGATGTTCGCGAGCTTCGTCAGCCCGACGATCTCATCATACATCTCCTGCTTGCCGCTTTTGAGGAGACGCTCTTCCAGTTCGGGCGCGCGGTCAAAATGATCCTCCAAAACGCCCTTGCCGCGGTTCGTGATGATCAGGATGTCCTCGATCCCGGAGCGAACAGCTTCCTCTACGATCAGCTGGATCGCCGGTTTGTCGACGATGGGGAGCATTTCCTTCGGCATTGCCTTTGTGGCGGGGAGCACCCTTGTTCCCAGCCCCGCGGCGGGGATCACGGCTTTTCTGACTTTTTTCATGCGTAGCCTCCTCAGAAAAAAGAGATCATAGGAAGAACTGCGGGATCATGCGGATCACCACATAACAGCCGAACACGCAGAGCGCGGCTGCGAGAGAAACGCCCCCGCGTTCCGAATAGGCGGTGTCCAAGTCCTGCGCGCTGCTGCTTTCCGACTTGATCTTCTGGACGGTCCGGACGCAGTGGTTCAGGTACATCCGGTTTCCCCGAATCCCGACGAACAGCATGATGCCGAACGTGAGGACGAGAAAGAGAAGCGGGAGAAGAAAGAGAAAATAGGTCTGCGGATGCGACTCGAGGTAGAGCATGAGCGCGTCGGACAGCTGGATATACGTGAGTTCGGAGAGGGAGATCCCGGCGGAATCCACCGCCTCAAGGATCATGGGCATCAGCGCAAAATAGGAAATCGCCGTATTCGCGATAAAGAGCAGGAACATCAGCGCGGTCACGATAATGCCGGCCTTATACTGCTTGCGGTACAAAAGCCATCCGCCCGAGAAAAGAAAGCCGCAGAATGAAAATTTTCCGTGCCCGAACGAGCGCATCCGCCGGAAGACGGCGAGATAGTAGCCGGTATTCTGTTGCACGACCTTGCTCACGTCGCCGTATGTCACATTATCCGCAAGGGGTTCGGTCGGGTTCGCGCCGCCCATAGGGTCCATCGCGAAGGGCACGCCGCCCACCGTTCCGGGAAACACGCCGTAACCTGCGGGAGGCGGGACCGTGCGCTGCTCCTGCGCAGGCATCGGGGATGGCGCACGGTTCGCGTGGCTTCCCGGCATACCCGTCAGCGAAGCGCCGCAAGCGCTGCAGAACAGCGCGCTGTGGCCGTTCAAAACGCCGCAGTTCGGACACTCCTTGTCCTTGATCTCCGTCGCGGCGTCCGGCGCAACGGGAGGAGGCGGCGGCGCCCACGCCTTCCTGGACTCATGCAGATCCGTAAATATACAAGCTCCCTTTTCCGCGTAGCAGCTGCGGTGATACGGCGCTCCGCAGACGGGGCATACGACGACGTCGTCGTTTTCCGCGAACGGTTTCCCGCACACGGGACATTTGATTCCCCTGTAATCCAAGGTAAAGCCTCCAGAAAAAGATACATTGCGACTAAAAAGTGTATTGCTTTGTCCATATTGTACTACAAAAAAAACAACTTCGCAACTTGAACGGGCGAAATTTTCAGTCTGTTCACACTTCCTTTTCGGAAGGTAAACAATTTGCGGAGTCCGGAGCGCGAAAATAGAACCGGAGATTTTCCGTCATCCCGAGGAACGCGAGGATTTCCGAGGTTTCCTATTTACAAAGCCGAGTTTTTCGGCTATAATAGGTATGATGTGTTTTTGTGCCCATTTGCGGGCCTCGGAAAACGGGAGACCGAAGGAGTTAGGAAATCTATGCTGCAATTTGAAGATCTGATGCGGGATCTCCGCGCAAAGCAGAAGGACCTGGAGAGTTTGGGGGAGGCGCTGGGGCTGGAAAGGCTCCGGGAAGAAGTCGAGATGCTGGAGAACAAAGCCGCCGAACCGGGATTCTGGGATAAAATGGAGGAGGCGCAGAAGGTCCTGCAGCGCACGGCCTCCCTGAAGCAAAAGGATGAGAACTACAAAAAGCTCGTCTCGCGCGCGGAGGACGCCGCAGCCCTCATTGAGATGGGGGACGAGGCGGAGGACCTTTCCATCCTCCCGGAAGCGGAAGAAGAGGTCAAGGCCATCGGGCAGGAGATCGA
>CANQIG010000025.1 GCA_947623765.1 uncultured Clostridia bacterium
TGTAGCCTGTTGTGTGGTCTTTTATTCTGCCTCGCTTGAAAGGTTGTCAGCCTAAATTTACTTGTTTTCGTAAATCCCTAAGTTCAACCCCCAAAAGGAGGGCCGGACTTGTTTTTGGAGCATTACCCCTTGACCGCGCCGAGCATGATGCCGGAAACGAAATACTTCTGCAGGAAGGGATAGACCACCAGCATCGGGATCATCGCGATGAAGACCTTCGCCGCGTCGAGACCCTTGTTGGAGTTCTGCGCCAGCTGCTGGTACTGCTCGGCGGTCAGCGTGACGCCGACCGGGATCTGCACCGTGATCTGGCGGATGTACGTCTGCAGCGGGTATTTGTCCTGCGTCTGCATCAGCACGAGGCCCTGGAAATACTCGTTCCAGAACCCGACGGAGGTGAACAGCACCACCGTGGCGATGACCGGCACGGAGCACGGCACGATGATCTGCCACAGGATGCGCCACGGGCCCGCGCCGTCCACGACGGCCGCCTCCTCGATGTCCTTCGGGAGGTTCCGGAAGAAGTTCATCAGCAGCAGCACGTTGAACACCGGGACGGAGCCCGCGACGATCAGCGCGAAGAAGTTGTTGATGAGGCCGTACTTGCTGACCGTGATGTACCACGGCACGGTACCGCCGGAGAACAGCATGCAGAACACGAGCACCCACATGAGGATGGTGCGCGGCTTATAGACCCGGGAGCTCTTGGAGAGCGGATACGCCATCATGATGATGATGGCCATCGTCCAAATGGTGCCGATCACGACGCGCATCACGGAGATCAAAAAGGAATTCCAGAAAATGCCGTCGCCCATGATCAGCTCGTAGGAGCGGGTCGTCAGGCCGATCGGATAGAACGTCACGAGGCCGCTGTCCGTGGCGAGCTTGTTGGAAAGGGACATACACAGCTCATACCACAGCGGATAGAGGCAGCTCAGAGCGAGGATGGTGAGCAGCGTGTAATTGAAGATCTTGAAAACGACTGAACCAACGGTTTTATTCTCGATCACAGTAACTCCCCCTCCCCTTAGAAAATGGTATAGTCGGCAAACTTATACGCCAACGCATAAGAAGTCACGACGAGAATGAAGCTGACCATCGATTTGAAGAGGCCCGCCGCCGTGGACATCGAGAACTGTAGGTTCACAAGGCCGAGACGGTAGACGTACGTGTCGATGATGTCGCCTGTGCTATACACAAGCGGATTGTACATATTGAAGACCTGGTCGAAGCCGGCGTTCAGGACGTTGCCCATGGCAAGCGTCGTGAGCAGCACGATCGTCGGGACAAGGCCTGGCAGCGTGATGTGCCACGTCGCCTGCAGGCGGTTCGCGCCGTCGATGGCCGCCGCCTCATATAGCGCAAGGTCGATGCCGGTCAGCGCTGCGAGGTAGACCACCGCGTTGTAGCCGAACTCCTTCCAGACGTCCGTGCCGACGATCAGCCCCTGGAAGTACTGCGGCATGGTCATCACCAGGGCGGGCTCCATTCCGAACCACCTGCGGACCGTATTGAAGATGCCGGACATACCCAGCATATTGGTGATGATGTTGCCCATCAGGACCCACGAAATGAAGTGGGGCAGATACACGATGGTCTGCGTGATCTTCTTGAACTTCATCGCCTTGACTTCATTGAGAAGAAGCGCGAAGGTCAGCGGGATGATGATGTTCAGGATGACCTTGGAAACGGCGATGATCAGCGTGTTGACCAGCGCCTGCTTCGCGTCCGGGATCGCCCACAGGAACTGGAAATGCTTGAAGCCGACCCACGGGGAGCCGAACCAGCCCTTGCTGGGGTTGAAGTCCTGGAACGCCATCACGATGCCCACCATCGGGACGATGGAGAAGAGGAACAGCCACACATAGCCCGGAAGGACCATCAGCGTGTAATGGACCCAGGTCGGCAGGCTTTTACGGGTTTTCTGTTCCAAAACAAAGCCCTCCTTTGATTCACTTCTCGGGCGGCTTGGGAAGACCCGTCCCAAAGACGCCACGTTCGGAAAAAAGCAGAAGGGGCGTCGGGCATTGAGCCCGGCGCCCCACCGTTGTTTGCTTTTGCGCGCGCCTCAGCCTTCGTCAAGCGGGAACGCGCCGTCCACGTTCAGGAAACGTGTACAGACCTTAGCCCGCGAGGAACTGCTCGGCAAGCTCGAGGATCTGGTCGCCGCCCTGCGCGTGCCAATCCGCCACGAACTGATCCCAGCCGGTATCGACGTCGATCGCGCCGGTGATCATCTGGAGGATGGTGCGGTCTTCAAGGTCAGAGACCTGCGTCCAGTACGTCTCCATGCCGTCTACGGTGTAGTACAACTCGGAGTAGATCTTCTTGTTCGGCGTGACGGTGGCGTACGGGCGGTCACCGACAAGCATCGCATAGAAGCGGTTGAACTGGCCGTTGTTGGTGTTGACGTCGCAATCCGTGACATGGAGGATGTTCGCCGGATCGTAGTCGGGGGAGATGACGTCGCTCAGCGTCGCAGCGTCGTTCGCGAGGTTCTTGTAGAGGTTCGCGAAGAGATCGCCGCCCTGCTGATACTGCTCGACGGTGGTCTCGCCGCCGAGGATGCTCATCAGCGCGTCATACTCGTATTCGCATTCGTCGGCAGCCGCCATAACGTTGCGCTGCGGGAACCAGTCGATCGCAACGGAGGTGTCGAAGATGGACTCGTCGCGGACGAGGGAGTTGTTCGCGATGATGGCCGCCTTGATGACGTCCTCGGAAGCGTTCTTGCTGATCATCGTGTAGGTCGTGCCGATGTCCTTCATGTGGATGTTCCACTCGCCGTCGTTGGTATAGAGCGGATACGCCTGCCAGTCAGCGGTGTTGTCGTTCTTGAAGGAATCGCCGTTGCCGTAGCCAAGAGACCACCACGGGCCCATGAAGATGCCGCAGGTGCCGTTCTTGACGCCGTTCGCGTTGTCGCCGTTGGTGGTGACGCCGATCTCAGGATTGATGAGACCTTCCTTGTACCACTCGGCCAGCTCCTTCAACGCCACCCCGGGCTACTTCTTCCGCCTTCATCTCGTCGGTGGTGGTGCCCCAATAGAGCTCACCGGCGTCGTTGCGGAGGAAGTAGCCCGGGGTGGCGTTGAACGCCTGATAGACAGCGTCAAAGCCGTAGCCGTTGTTGGAAGAGTTGAGGAAGTTGGAATAGGTGCGGCCGTTGGAATCGATACCGGCGATCGCATAGTCCGGGGAGAGGCCGGCGTCCATGAACGCCTTCGCAGCGGCTTCGAGCTCGTCGACGGTCTTCGGCGCCTCGAGGTTGCACTGGTCGAGCCAATCCTGACGGATGAAGTAAATGTACACGCCGTCGGTGTCAACGGTGATGTTCGGCAGAGCGCAGAACACATCGTCCACGGTGGCGTTGGTAATGGCGCGGTAGGAACCGTCCGCCTGCACCGTCGTCTCCACGATCTCCTTCACCTGCTTGGAGGAGTAGCCGTTGAAGGTCGGCCACAGATCCGCGAGCAGGCCGGCGCGCGCGGCCTGGACCAGATACTTCCGGTCCGGAGCGATCGTGCTGTTCGGGAGCTGGTTGGAAGCGATGCCCAGGGAGAGCTTCTGCTGGAAGTCGCCGCTGTTGCCCGCGGTCCACTCGATCTTATACTCGATGTTGAAGGTGTCCTTCAGATAACGGGTATACTGGTTGTTGTCCACAGAATCGCCATCCGGCAGCGTGGTGTCGACCGGGTTGATCTGCTGGCCGAACGTCACGGTGACGGGCTCCGCAAACGGAGCGAAAGCGCGGTCGTCGGTGCCGCCGGGAACGGCGTCATCCGCAAAGTCCGCGGCCGGGATCCAGGCGCCGGAGCCGTCCACGACGGTGGGCTGCACGGTCTCGCCGGTCTCACCGGTCTCACCCGTCTCGCCGGTCTCGGTGCCGCCCGCCTCGGAGGTCGGGGTGCTCTCCGACGTCGAGGTGGAGGTGCTGGACTCTCCGCCGGTGCTGCTCGAGCCTTCGGAGCCGCCGGAGCAAGCCGCCAGAGAGAGGATCATCGCGAGCGCCAGAACCAGCGCCATGATCTTTTTGCTCATTTTTATTTCCTCCTTGAAGAAATGTAGGGGTCTGTTCCCAAAGCTCCTCCGCCGCGTCCCGCCGGAAAGCGCCGAACTTCCTCAAACGTCGCTTCGCCGGGCGTTCCGCCCGCGAAAGGAATTTCTCTTTCAAAGGTGCATTTATGGTCCATGAAATGGACCATAAAAAGGGAGAGCGCTCTCCCGAAACACCTTCTATGGAACACGAATATTCTAGCACAACTTTTTGCCCTTGTAAAGCCCTTTTTCGGAACTTTTTCTAAAGAAATTTTGGATTTCCGATTGTTCCGGGGAGTTTTGCACAAAAAAGCGGGAAACCGCCGGATCGCCCGCGCCGCAAAATATAACGATCTTCTCCTGAAATTCAACTTTTGTGCGGAATTTGTGCATATTTCCATGCGTTTCTGCCCGTTTTCTGAACAAAACAGACCCCGCTTCCAGCCCCTTTTTCCCAATTTTTGCTCCCTCGCCCGTTTTTCTCGTCCACTTCTCCCTCACCCGCAAAAAAGCCGCCGACGCTTCCCCCGGCATCCCGGCGCGTCAACGGCTTAGTTTTGTTCTTCTTTTCCCGGCGAACCGGTGTTCAGCGCGCTCCCGCTTCGTCTTGCGGCACGCAGTCCCGCAGGTATGCCTCCTGTGTCAGTTCCAGCAGAACGATCCCGTCCTCCGTCCCGATCTCCCGGAAGCCCGCCGCTTCGTGGATGTGATACGCCGCGTCGCGGGTGGTCTCAAACTCGTTGTTCAGGCGCGGAACGCCGTCCACCCGGAACGCGCGGTCCGCAAGCAGGCGCAGCCCCTGCCCGCCGTACCCCTTTCCCCGCTCCGGGGCGTAGATCACGATGCCCATCTCCCACCGGTCCCGCGAAGCGTCACGGTGGTAATTCACGTCCCCGACGAACGCCCCGTCGCGCTTCCGCCGCAGGAACGCGTAGAACCGCTCCGGCGCTTTCCCGATCCACGACAGCAGCAGCGTCTCCCACTCGGTCTCTGGCTCGGGGATGCACCCGTCCGGCGGGAACCACGGCGCGTTGTACGCCATCGTCGCCGGGTCCGTCATCATTTTCACATAGAACCAGCCGTCTTCCGGCCGGGGAATATATAGCTCCAAATCGTCTTGCATTTTGATTCTCCGTCGATCGCCGTTTCTTTTCGCCCGTCACGCGCGGGAAAACCGTTTTTCCATCACGATCTCGTCCCCGTCGCGGTCGCCGTTTTGGAAAAACCCCAGCCGCTCATACATCCGCTTCGCACCGTCGTTTCCCTCGATATAGCACAAATACACCTTGTC
Organism: uncultured Clostridia bacterium; assembly: GCA_947623765.1. Taxonomy (GTDB): domain Bacteria; phylum Bacillota; class Clostridia; order Oscillospirales; family Acutalibacteraceae; genus Hominenteromicrobium. Next base: position 5,330 of record CANQIG010000025.1, read on the forward strand.
AAACCGGCCGTCGCGCTCCATCCGCGCCAGGATCTGCCGCGCGGCCTCGGTTCCGAACCCCCTTCGCTGATAGCGCGCGTCGATAAAGAACTGGCTGAGATCATACGCTTCCATCCCGTCGAGGTCGTAATATAGCGCCATCCCGACGGGGACCTCGCCGTCATAGATGACGAGGGCATGGCTCCTGCTGTTCCGATACGCGTACGCTCTCGCGAGCAGCCCCGCGCTGTCCGCGACATACGCGCGCTGTTCCTCGGACACTTTCAGCCCCAGCCGCCAGTTTTCCGGCCCGACCTCCTCCAATCGGATCATTTGTACGCCTCCCCAGTATGAGCTCGGGGCTGCACCTCCCGGAACCGTCCGTCGTCCTGCTCCGTCAGATCCGCGAGCATTTGGGCGAGCAGCCGGTTCGCCGCCGCGTAATCGCCCCGCCGGACGAGCTCCTGCAGGGAATCCTCCCGGTGGACGATCCTCGAAAACCACAGCGCATGGTAGAGCGTGTAGATCTCCCACGCCGCGTCGGCCTCTGCCGCACTCAGCCGCCGGACCGAGAGATACCCTTGCAGCAGCGCGGGAAAGAGCAGCTCGCGGCTGTTTGGATCCGCCCCCGCCGGGAGATCCATTTCGTAGGCGGTCAGCAGTCCCTCGAGCACAAGGTCCGAGACCAGGACCTCGTCCCCGGCGTTGTTATAGTCGAACACCGTCAGCACGCCGTCTTCATAGACGAGGTTGTTGGTGGAAATATCCCCCTGCACCGCCGCCTTCGGCAGGCGGTCCCATACGCTGCGCAGGGCATTCCGTTTCTCCTCCCGGAGCCTTTGGATCTCCCCCGCGGCGGATGCATCCAGCCGCGGGTCCCGGCAGACCTCGCAGAACGTCTCATACGCGTCCACGTCGTTCCAATAGGCCGCCGAGAACAGCGTCCCGCACCCGATCTCGCACCCGTTTTCCAGCGAGAGCAGGTGCATCCGCGCCATCAGCTCCCCGATCCTGTACGCGATCTCCGGGTCGATCTCCTGCACCTCCCTGCCGCACCAATCCTCCGCAGTGACGCTGCACGAAAGCCCGCGATACGTATACGCGAGGCAGAACCGCCCGTCCGCGGCGTAACGCTTCGGCGTGCGGATCCCGTTTTTGCGCATAAACTCGGAAAACACGCTTTGCCGCTCCGTTTTCGCGCGGGCGGCATCATCGTCCCCGCCCTCGTGCATGATCTTCAGCACGACCCGCCTGCCGTCCGCAAGGCGGACGGACAGGACGACCCGCACCCTGTCTTCCGATTCTTCGTGAAGGTATTCCTCCTGCTCCGCGAACGCCGTGTCAAAGCCGTACAGCGCGAGCACCGCCTCGATGTCCTTCGCCGGAACCGGTTTCCTTTCTTCCATGTTTTTCTCTCCGTCCTCCCTTTTCGCCGGGCACCCGGCACTTCTTTGAAATGCCCGCACCCCGCCCGCCGGATTTTCTCCAACCTCGCGGCGATCTGCCGTCTCTCCACTCCACAGTGCCGGAACCGCAAAAGCCGCCCGTCTTCACACCATTATACCACTCGAACCGAAAAACGTCCACCGCCTGTTTTTGGGGCCCCGCCGCCCGCCGAAAACGGAAAACGCCCGCCGGGCCCTCTCCCCGATGGGGGGAGAGCCGCAGCGGGCGTCTGCTTTTTTCTCAGAGCGCACGGAAAAGCCACATGGCCAAAACACACAGCACGAGCAGGAACAGCACGGCGGGGACGAACAGGACCAGGTACGCGGAGAGCGTCATCGCGAGCTTATCCTTCCAGGAAAGATGGAGCTGATCCAGCTCTTTCCGGCGCGCCTCTGCCTCCTCGGGAGTCAGATTTTTCGGGGCTTTCAGCCGCTTCCAAATCATACGCGTTTTGGGACCTCCGTCACTTTTCCGTCGCTTCGGCGGCAGCCGCGCCGCGCGCGGCCGTCATGGTCTTCGGCATCTCGAACAGGTAGCTCCCGTCCTCCGCCAGCTTTTTCTCCGGGAAGTGGCAGGCCAGGAAGTGGCCCGGCTCGATCTCGGTGAGCTCCGGCGGAACGCGCTTGCACTTCTCGCACGCCATGTAGCAGCGGGTGTGGAACTTGCAGCCCGAAGGCGGCTTGATCGGGCTCGGGATATTGCCCTCGAGCAGGATCCGATCCTTCTTCAGGCTCTCCGGGTCGGTGGTCGGGATCGACGAGAGCAAAGCCACGGTGTAGGGGTGCCGCGGGTCTTTGAAGATCGTCTCCGCCTCGCCGAGCTCCACGATGTTGCCGAGGTACATGACGCAGATGCGGTCGGAGATGTAGCGCACGACGGATAGGTCATGCGAGATGAACATATACGTCAGGTGCTGCTTGTCGCGCAGCTGCTGCAGCAGGTTGATGATCTGCGACTGGATGGACACATCCAGCGCGGACACGCATTCGTCGCAGACGACGAACTTCGGCTGCACTGCCAGAGCTCTCGCAATGGCGACGCGCTGCCGCTGGCCGCCGGAGAACTGGTGCGGGTACCGATGCAGCATATACTCCTGCAGGCCGCATTCCTCCATCGTCCGCACGATGTGCTCGCGCATCTTTTTGGAGCCGTGCTTGTAGAAGCCGTGCGTCAAGAGGCCCTCCTCGATGATCTGCCCGATGGTCATGCGGGGGTTCAGGCTCGAATACGGGTCCTGGAAGATGATCTGCAGGTCCTTGCGGAACAGCCGCATCTCGTTGTACTTCAAACGGGAGAGGTCGATGCCCTCGTCCCGCATCGCTTCGTACTTTTCAAACTCGGGGTCGCCCTTGTGCGTGGCGCGCAGCGCGTTGAGCTGCCCGATCAGATCGTTGACCGCCTTGTCGCTCGCGTCCTGCGCCTGCTTCGCGGCATCCATCTTCTGCTTGAGCGAAGCCTTCTGGTTCTCCTTCACGCCGGACTCCGCGTCCTGCGCGTTGTCGTACTCCAGCTTCGCGGCGAGATACGCCTCTCTGTCCTTCCGGCGCTTGGCGCACGCCGTGTGGACCTGCAGGAGCATATTGCGCCCCGCATTGTTGGGGTCGACCGCATAGAAGCCGCCGAGGATCTTCACGATGTTGTTCAGGCAGGTCTGCTCCTCGCAGCGCGCGAGGTTCCTGTCCTGAAGGAGGTAGAAATCGGCCTTCTCCTCGCCGCCCGCGTCCGCGACCTTCTTGTCCAGCTCTTCGGCCTTCGCGGCGGCCTTGTCGTGCTTCGCCTTGTACTTGTCGAGTTCCTTCAGCGTGTCCTCGACGTACTCCGGCGCAAAGTCCGCCATCGTCGTCCCGTAATACATCGTCGTACCGGCGGTCTGGGGGTAGAGCTGCAGGAGCACGCGCCCCAGGGTGGACTTGCCGCAGCCGGATTCGCCGACGACGCCGAGCGTCTCGCCCTCGTAAATGTCCAGAGTGATGTCCTCGTTGGCGCGGACATAGAGCTGCTCTTTCTGGAAAAGGGAGGTTTTGGCTACGGGAAAGTATTTTTTCAGGTTACTGATTGACAGTAATTTTTTTGTGCTCTTCACTGCGCCTCACCTCCTTATCGGGATAAAAGCATCTGATCAGCTGGCCGTCGCCCACATCTTCGAGCGTCGGCTCTTCTTCCATACATTTCTTCGTGCAGTATTTGCAGCGCGGGCCGAACTTGCAGCCCTTCGGCAGTGCCAGCGGGTGCGGCACGACGCCGGGGATCGGCTCGATCTTGTCGTGGATCGCGTCCAGACGGGGGATCGAAAGCATCAGGCCCTCGGTGTAGGGGTGGCTCTTCTCGCAGTCGGAGAAGATCACGCTCGCCGGCGCCTTCTCCACCACCTGGCCGCAGTACATGACGGCCACGTCGTCCGCCATCTCGTTGATGACGCCGAGGTCGTGCGTGATGAAGATGATCGAGGTGCCCTTTTCGGCCTGCAGCTCGTTCATCAGCCGCAGGATCTGCGCCTGGATGGTCACGTCCAGCGCGGTGGTCGGCTCGTCGGCGATCAGGATCTTCGGCCGGCACGCCAGAGCCATCGCGATCATGACGCGCTGGCGCATACCGCCGGAGAGCTGGTGCGGATACTGCCGAATGACCGTCTCCGGGTTCGGGATCTGCACGTCGTAAAGCATCTTGAGCGCCTGCTCATGCGCCTGCTTCTTGTTCATCCCCTGATGGATGATGAACGGCTCGCTGAGCTGGCGGCCCACGGTGAACACCGGGTTCAGGCTGGTCATCGGCTCCTGGAAAATGACCGAGATCGCGTTGCCGCGCAGGTGGTACATATCGTCCATGGAGAGCTTCGTCAGGTCCTGGCCCTCGAAGAGCACTTCGCCGGATTCGATATAGCCGTTGTCGTCCAGCAGCCGCAGCACGCTCATCGCGGAGACGGACTTGCCGGAGCCGGATTCGCCGACGATCCCGATGGTCTTGCCCACTTCCAGGGTATAGGATACATCGTTGACCGCCTTGACGATGCCCTTCTTCGTCTTGAAAAAGGTTCGCAGGTTTTTCACTTCAAGCAGTGGCATCTGTATCCCTCCTTACTTTTCCGCGCTGGAACGCGGGTCCATCACGTCGCGCAGCGCGTCGCCGACAATATTGATGCAGACGGTGGTCACCGCGAGGAACAGCGAAGTGAACGCCCACTGCCACCAGTATGCGTTGATGATGGTCGCGTTGTTCGCGCCGTTGAGCATATTGCCCCACGTCGGGCGGGGATACTGCACGCCGAAGCCCAGATAGCTCAGGGAGGATTCCGTGAGCATACAGGTGCCGAAGTCCAGCATCAGCGTCACGAGGATGACGCTCATGACGTTGGGCAGGATGTGCTTGAACGCGATCGTGCTCTCCTTGACGCCCATGGCCTTCGCGGCGGTGACGTACTCGCTCTCACGGGCGAGGAGCACCTGCCCGCGCACGAGGCGGGAAAGCCCCGGCCAGGTCAGAACGCCCAGGATGCACATGATGATGAAGATCCGCGCGTTCTCCGAAATATCCATATGGCCCATGACGGCCGAAAGGATCATTGCGAACGGCAGGAACGGGATGGCGGAGAAGATCTCCGCGATACGCATCAGGAGGATATCGACCTTGCCGCCGAAGTACCCGGAGAGGCAGCCGATGATAATGCCGATGATGCTCGAGATGATGACGGCGACGGCGCCGACCGTCATGGTCATGCGGCCGCCCTGGATGATGCGCTGGAAGACGTTCGCGCCGCGCACATCCGTGCCGAACGGATAGCCCTTGAGGCCCCAGCTCGTGACGAGCTTGTCGTCCTCGGAGACGGCGTAGGTCTGGCAGGAGCCGCGGAACAGCTTCGCCGTCCCAGCGTAGTCCTTCGCGACCTCGGTCTGATCGAGCTCGTTCTGGCCCCAGGAGTAGATGTTGCCCTTGTTCGTCAGGGCGCTGTAATGGTACGCGCCGCCGACGATCTGGATGATGTCCTCATCCGCCTGCAGCTTCGGGACCGGCGTGCAGTCGAGGTTGAAGTCGCCGGAGAAGCACAGCGAGCCGTCGGAGAGCACGAGCGCGACGTTCTTGTTCGTCGCCGTGATCGCTTCGATCGTCCGGTCGCCGAGGTAATCCGCCGTCGGGACCGCCTTGCCGTTCAGTTCCTGCTTGACCATCGTGAACAGGTCGCGGGAACCGGAATAGATGGCGTTGTGCTTGCCCGCCAGGCCGACGACATAGTTCAGCGTGAACGCGATGTCGTCCATCGCCGGCGCGCGCAGGAACAGATCCATGTTCGCGTATGTGCGCTTATTGCCCCAGAGGTAGAGCGTGCCGTCGTTCATCAGGATCGCGCTGACCTGATAGCCGCAGATCAGCTTCTTGACGTTCGCGACATCCACGCCGTTGTCGCGCAGTTCCTGCGGGAAGAACGCGATGTTCGGGTCGGTGGGCTTGCCCTTCGCGATGTACTCCTCTTCGGTGTCGTACTGGCCGAGCTGCCACGCGCCCCAGGCGTAGATCTTGCCGTCCTCGCCGATGGCGACGACGTGGTCATACCCGGCGGCGATCATGGCGATCTTCGTGTTCTGGACCTCTTCCGGGATGTCCCCGATGTCCACGCCGGTCGTGCCAATCTGCGTGGAGCCCCAGACAAAGACCTTGCCCGCGTTCGAGAGGCCGACCGTGAACGTGCCGTATCCGTCTATGGTTTTGATGTCGTTTTTGAGTTCGTCCGGAACCTTCATCAGGCTCATGCCCGGCGCCATGTTCTGCTGCGTCACGTCCGTGTAGTTGTCCTTGTACTTGGGCATGAACAGCGGGCCGACGAACATGACGATGAACATCCCGATCAGCACGATCAGCGCGCCGACGGCGAGCTTGCGGTCCAGGAAATTGTTGAGGACCTGACGGCCCGGGCTGACGATGGCTTCGACGTCCGCGGCGCGGGCGGCGTCCATCTCGTCCGCGAACTGCGCGGACGCGCTGTGGAACAGCCGGCCGAAGAAGCCGGTCCTTTTCACGGGGGCGGTATTCTTTTTGCTCATCCTGAAGTTCCTCCCCTCTTACTTGTTCACGCGGACTCTCGGGTCCACGATGCCGTAAATGATGTCGATCAGCAGCGTGCCGAGCAGCGAGATCATAATGTAGAACATCTGCATCAGCATGACCACGTCATAGTCGGCGGTGCGCAGCGCGGCGATCATGACGCGGCCCATGCCGTTCCACCCGAAGATGTTCTCGACCATCAGCGAGCCGCTGAAAATGCCGAGGAACCAGCCGACCACCAGCGTGACGATCGGGATCAGGGCGTTGCGGAACGCGTGCGAGTAGATGACGACCTGTTCGCGCAGGCCCTTCGCGCGCGCCGTGCGGATGCAGTCCATGTTGAGCGCTTCGATCATGCTCGCGCGGACGTACCGGGTCATGCCGCCGAGCGAGCAGAACGTCGAGACGATGAGCGGCAGCGCCATGTAGTACATCTCATCGAGGAACGCCCGGAAGCCCGTGAAGTGCGAGCCCGGCGTCGACATACCGCTCGGCGGGAAGATGTGGAGCTTCGCGCAGAACAGCCAGATGAACAGGATCGCGATCAGGAAGGTCGGCAGGCTGTAGCCGATGATCGTGAAGACCTGCACCGCCTGGTCCCCCTTGCTGCCGCGCTTCACGGCGCAGTGGATGCCCAGCGGGATCGTGATGCCAAGGCCGAGGATCGTCGCCCAGATATTGATCTTGATGGTGTTGATCATCGGCTGTTGGACGAGCTCGACGACCGGCTTCTTGTAGTCGTAGGAATAGCCGAAGTTGCCCTGCAGCAGCCCGTCAAAGCTGCCGTCATAGAGCGGGTAAACGCCCACCCAGCGCAGGTACCGGACGACGGGGTTCTTCGAGTCCGTGCCGTACATCCGCTGGTACCTGAGGTATATCTCGTCAAAATACTGCTGCTCCTGACCCTCCGGGATGGAGTTCTTCATCGCCTTGATCTGATCCTGCGCGTCCTTGTACGCGCGGTTCGCCGGGACAAGAGAATAGATCATAAACAGAATAAAGGAGAGGATCACGGCGACTATGACAAGGTACCCAAGCCGCTTCAATACGTATTTTCCCATATTTCTGCCTCACTTCCTTGCTTGTATGATGGAGGAATCGGACAATGCCCGGGATTCGGAAACCGCCGGCATGACGCCGGGGACCGCGTCTCGGTTCCCAGGGGCACGCCGGCGTGCCAAAAACACTCGCGTTCTTTTTTCTTTCCAGAGCGGACACCTATTTCCTCTCTGTGGACAGTTTTTTTACTGAAAAACCGCGGGACCGGGGGGTTCGCCCCCCAGTCCCGCGGGGCAATTCACTTTGCCGTGCTTTCAGTCACCGTTGGCTGAGATCAGTTCTGCCAGATCGCGTCGGCCGTGTCCTTCAGATAGTACGCGGAGTACATATCATAGATGGACGGGTCGATGGTCCAGCTGAAGGAGTAGTCATACACGGCAGTGCTAAACGACGTCGCAAAGTTGAAGACGTTGTAGGTCGGGACGCCGTTGTAGCCGGCGTCATAGCCGCCCTGGCTCAGCTCGTCGAGCATCGGGTTGAAGTCGCCGAACGTGTTCTGCACGACGAAGCCCGCAGCCGCGATGTTGTCGTTGTTCTGGAAGCCCGTGACAAGGAGGTCGGTGAACGGGTTGTCGGTCGTGCCGTACCAGTTGAGGACGAGCGGCATATAGTAATCGTCGCCCACCTGCTCGACCTTGTACGCGCCGTCCTTCGAAGCGTAGGTCAGTTCCTTCTCGTCGATCTGATCCGCATGGAGCTTCTTATAGCGCGGGCCTTCGCCGGAATACGGCGTGCCGTCCGCGTTATAGACCCAGCCGTACTGCTCGAGGACCGCGATCGCGCTGTCCGCAGAGGTCGGATAGGTGTTGAGGATCATGCCGTCCTCGACCGCAGCCTGATACATCCAGGAACCGGCATAGTACGCGCCGTCCACCACGCCGCCGTAGCCGCCGGTGAAGTCCTTCGCAAAGGTCGCACGGTCCATGCAGTAGGCGATCGCCTGACGCACTTCGGGGAAGCGGGCCGGGCCAAGGTCAGCACGGAAGCCCATCTTGCCGTAACCGGCGCGGCTGTAGTGCGTCGCAACGTACTTGTCGGGCTCTTCCTCGATCAGCGCGAGCGCTTCGTTCGTCTCGTTGCCGCCGGTGATACCGGAGAGGACGTCAACGCCGCCGGACTTGAAGTCTTCGAGCTGCGTCTCGGAGATGATGCGCTTGTAAACGACCGTCTCGATCTGCGGCTTCGTGCCTTCGTAGTTGCCCTTGAAGTTCGGGTTGATCTTCAGCGTCGCGGTCGCGTCCGCCGTGTTGTAGTTGTCGATCATGTACGGGCCGGAGACCGGGTAGTCCATGGTCACGTCGCGCACGGCGGCCTCGATATTCGCCGCATGGGTGTAGGAGTCGCCGTCCTTCTCATAGAACGCGTCGGAGAGGTAAACGCCTTCGCCGTCGTCGAGGATGTCGACGTCGTCGCCGAGCCACAGCTCAAGGCTCTCCGGAGAGAAGCCGGCGTAGGTGATCGCGTAGAAGTACGGATAGTAGTCGGAGGTGACCGTCACGGAGAACGTGTAGTCGTCGATCAGCTTGACGCCGGCGAACACGTCCGTCTCGCCCGCCAGGTACTCGTCATAGCCCAGCAGGCCCAGGCCGACGGTGGAGGACGCGCCCGCTTCCAG
>CANQIG010000026.1 GCA_947623765.1 uncultured Clostridia bacterium
CGGCCTCCGGCACGCCCAAGCCTCCCGGCCTCCGGCACGCCCAAGCCTCCCGGCCTCCGGCACGCCCAAGCCTCCCGCCCTCCGGCACGCCCAAGCCTCCCGCCCTCCGGCACGCCCAAGCCTCCCGACCTCCGGCACGCCCAAGCCTCCCGCCCTCCGGCACGCCCAAGCCTCCCGCCCTCCGGCACGCCCAAGCCTCCCGCCCTCCGGCCCGCCCAAGCCTCCCGGCCTCCGGCACGCCCAAGCCTCCCGGCCTTCGGCACGCCCAAGCCTCCCGGCCTCCGGCACGCCCAAGCCTCCCGGCCTTCGGCGCGACCAAGCCTCCCGGCCTTCGGCGCGACTGCGCACCAAAGCCAACGGAACCCCCAAAAAAAGAAAAAACATCGAAGAAAGCGAAACCGACCCTTCCACGGGTCGGTTTCGCTACGTTCGGGCGCATTGGACTGCGCGTCAAAAGAAAAACAGCTCTTCAAATTTCTTGTCCAGCGCGATGCAGAGGATCAGCGCGAGCTTCGCGGTGGGGTTGAACTGCCCGGTCTCGATCGAGCTGATCGTGTTGCGCGAGACGCCGACGAGATCCGCGAGCTGCTGCTGCGAGAGGCGCTTTTCACCGCGCGCCGCTTTGAGGTTGTTCTTGAGGACCAGTTTATCGTTCATATGCGCCTCCCGCGCCCGCGCGGCGCGATGTGAGAAATCCGGTGTTCGTCATCTCTGCCTCCCGATTCTCACAGAAAAAAGAGGTCCACGAAATGTCCCGCGACCGCGAGCACGACCGCCGCCGTGGCGAGGGCCGCGACCGCGCGCCGCCACGGTTTGGGGTTCTGCTTATAGAGCGCCCAATTCAGCGCCGCCGTGTTGACGGCGACGATCGCGAGAAAACCGAGGTTCATTCTCCCCTTGACGATCATCTCCGCCAGATAGAAGACCGCAGCCATCACGATTGCGACGATGAGGCCGCGATTCATGTATTTGTTCTGGATCTCGGCAAAATAGGGGTCGTTGCCCTTGAATTCCGCCTTGCTCTTTTCCAAGATCTCATTTTTCTCCACAGTTTCCTCCGCTCCTTTCAAAACCTCAAAAGACGGGTCGCCGTGAACACATCATACCCCGGCCATCCCGTGAACCCGCTCTCCCGCCGTTTGCGCACCGGCCCGTTTTTCTCCGCTTATTCACCACAAGTCCAGCGCGGCCCTCACCGCGACAGTCGGAGAAACCTCCAAGTACGCGCCACGACTTGTTCTCCTACCGTTCACGCCCAGCCTGTCCGCTCATTTCCGCAAGGCCATCGCGACCCTTACCGTGAACGCTGGAAATACGCCAGTCGCTCGCATCCGCTGCCTTGTCGTTCCCGAGTGCCTTGTCCGATCTTCTTCCATTTTCGCCCAGTCTGTCCGCTCATTTCCGTAAGCCCAGCGTGCCCCTCACTGCGAACACTGGAAATACGCCAGTCGCCTCGAATCCGCTTTTTTGCCGCTCGCAATCAGTCTATTTTGTCCTCCGCTCATTTCCAAGCGCTCAGGACGACCCTCACCGCAAGCACTGGATGCGCTGTCAGCCACCCCGAATCTGCTCTCTTGCCGTACCCGACTAGCCCATCTGTTCTCCGTTCACTTCCGACCGCTCGGCAAAAGGCAGCGCCGCGCACACAGCGTACCCCGCCAGCCGCCTTGCATCCGCTTTCTTGCTATTCCCGTCCGGCCCGTCCACTCTCCACATATTCCACAAGCTCAGCCCAACTCTCACCGCGAGCGCCAGAAGCACTGCAAGCCGCCTCGACTCAGCTCCCTTGCCGCTCCCGACCAGTCCATCTGTTTTCCGTTCACTTCCGACCGCTCGGCAAAAGGCAGCGCTGCGCACACAGCGCAACCCCGCCAGCTGCCCGAACCCGCTCTCCGCCGTCCGCGCCCGGCCAGCCCACTCTTCATTCATTTCCGAAAGCTCATGGCAAACAGCACGGTAAACACAACGAACATCGCCCCCATGATCACGGCGAAAACAATATCGGACTTTGTTTTCAGCCGGACCGCGCGCACGGTATAGACGGTTGCGACCATGCCGAGCCAGATCATCGTGTTGCTCAGAATATAAGGCGTCGGCTTGTCGTACACGATCGCATACACCGACGAGGTGATCCCGCAGAGCATGATCCCGACCGCCGCGGCGAGCCGCCACGCCTTTGCGGTGATCTGCGCATCGCGCTCGTCGCCGCCGCGGTTCTCCTTCCGGCTCTTTTCGAGGACCTCATTTTTCTCCATACCCAAACCTCCCTGCATTGCCAAGTTTACTTGTCGACTTTGATTATAGCACCGCCAAGTTTATTTGTCAAGCGGCTTTTGCAAAAAAATTGTGCTGCGAGCACCTTTCTTTTTTCCTTGTTCCCCCAATATTCCCGGAACGGGAAAAAACCGTACCGTCCAGATCCATTCCAAAGACAGGCAAACACGCGCAAAATACCGTCCATTCCCGCCCAAATACAAGCAGATTTTTTGCCCATGGAGGACCTGTCGGTTTTCTGTGCAAGGTCCGCCTTCACGCGGGACTCCTCCCAACACGTTTTTTGTCACGGGGGTTGACAGGAAAGAAAACGTGTGTTAGAATACAATTAACGTTTAGGCTAACCGTTAAGAAAGAAGGAAGTGTATGGCGCTGCAAGCCACGCTCAAGGCGCTCGCCGACCCGATTCGGCGGGATATTCTGCATTTGTTGAAAGGCGGCAGGCGCTCCGCGGGGGAAATCGCCTCGCAGTTCCCTGTGACCGCCGCGTCGATCTCCCGGCATCTCTCGGTGTTGAAGGAGGCCGATCTTGTCCGCGACACGCGCGAGGGCAAATTTATATACTACGATCTGAACGCTTCGGTGTTGGAGGAAGCGCTGCTCTGGATCACAGAGCTGAAAGGGGAGACGACCAATGCTGCGGGAGACTTGGCGCAAGACAGTGCAAAAGAATAAGGGGCGGCTGTTCGCCTCCTCCGCGGTGATTTTGCTGCCCGCTGTCGCGGGGCTCAGTCTCTGGGTCGTGCACGGGTGGAGCGGCACGGCGGCGGTGCTCCTGCTATTCCCGCTGCCCGTGTTTGCGCTCCACTGGGTCTGTGTTTGGATGACGCTGCGCGACCCGCAAAACGGGTCGCAGGACAAAAAGGCCCTGTGGATGGCGTTCTGGCTGTGCCCGGTGCTGTCCCTGCTTTTCGGCGCGGTATGGGCTGCGGAGGCGCTGAACGTGCCGAGCGTGTTCTTCCAAGTGCAGCCATTCGTACTCGGACTGCTTTTGATCGCCGTGGGGAATTTTCTGCCGAAATGTCGCCAGAACCGGACACTCGGCGTGAAACTCCCGTGGACGCTTGCGAGCGAAGAAAACTGGAATGCGACGCACCGGTTCGCAGGGAAGCTCTGGGTGGTTTCCGGCGCGGGGATGTCTTTCGCCTCGTTTCTGCCTGAAACGGCGACCGCAGCGATTTGCGTCACCGGAATTGTGGCTGCGGCGCTGCTGCCGGTCGGCTATTCATATGTGTTTTCTAGACGGAACCGCAATCCCGCTGCACCGGCAAAAGAAAAAAGCCGCGCGGAGCGGCTTCACGCGGGGATCGGTCTCGCCGTCACCGCGGCGGTGATTCTGGGCTGCACAGTGCTCCTGTTCACGGGGGACGTCCGTTTCGAGCTGGGCGACGACGCGCTGACCGTTCGCGCCACATACTGGCCGGAGGCCACGCTCGCGTACGGCGACATCGAATCGGTCATGTACGTGGAGGGTATGGCCGTCGGCACGCGCGTGAACGGGTTCGGCTCGCCCCGGCTGATGCTCGGGCGTTTTCGGAACGGGACGCTCGGCGATTACACGCGCTATACATACGCAGCCTGCAAAAGCGCGGTCGTCCTAAAGCATCCGGGCGGGACGCTGGTGCTCGGCGGTGGGGACGAAACAGAGACGCGGGCGCTTTACGAGTCCGTTCTCGAAAAGCTGCCCGCACCGTAAAATCAGAATTACAGTTTTCGGCGCTCCCGCAGCCGCTTCGCGCGGCGCAGGAGCGTTTCCCGCTCGTTTGGAAGATTGCCATCGACGACCTCGGAGAGCAGCGGGTCGAGCGGGTCGGCGGGGCAGGGAGGCGCTCTTGTGCGCAGCGGCAATAACGAAGCAGGGACGCGGGCGTTCTACAAGGAGAAGCTGCCCGCGTCCCGTAATTCAGCGCTGCAGGCGCTCCCGCAGCCGCTTCGCGCGGCGCAGGAGCGTTTCGCGCTCGTTTGGAAGGTTGCCGTCGACGACCTCGGAAAGCAGCGTGTTGAGCGCTTTCCCGATCTCTGGGCCGATGAAACCGAGTTCCATGAGGTCTTTCCCGCCGACAGCGAGTGCGTCGAGCGTGAGGCATATGTTTTCTGCCTGCAGCGCGCGCACAGCGCGCTCCGTCTCGTCGAGCGCGCGCAGGCGCGGCGCGACATACGCCGGCGCGTGCGCGGCGGAATCCGCGCGGGAGACCGCAAGCAGCCGGAAGACCGTTTCGTACCCGAGCTTTGCGAGCAGCCGCCGGAGCTTCACCGGCTTTGGCGGGAAGGCCATGTCGTGCAGGCGGACCAGCTCGACGACCTCCGCGCGGAGCGCATTCGGCGCGCGGAGGCGGGTCAGGGCGCGGCCGGTGATCTCCACGCCCGGTAGGGCATGGCCGTAGAAATGGTCGCGGCCGTCCTCGCCGACGGAATGTGCGGCCTTTTTGCCGACGTCATGGAACAGCACCGCGAGCCGCACAGTCGCGTCCTGCGGGGCATCGTCGAGCGCGTGGAGCGTGTGTTCCCAGACGTCGTAGATGTGGTAGATGCTGTTTTGCGGCACGTTCCAGAGCGCTTCGAGCTCGGGGACCGCCGCGAAAAGCACGGTCGGCGCGCAGCGGAGCGCCTCTGCCGCGTGCGGCGCGGCTACCGTCCTGCGGAGCTCCTCGAAGACGCGCTCCACCGCGATCTCGCGCAGCCCATCGCGCTCTTGTTCCATCGCGCGGCGCGTTTCCGCTTCGACGGAGAACCCCAGCTCCGCTGAGAACCGGACCGCGCGGAGCAGCCGCAGCGCGTCCTCCGAGAAGCGCTGTGCGGGATCGCCGACGGCGCGCAGGGTCTTTGCGGCGAGATCCGAAAGCCCGCCGAAGGGGTCGTGCAGGCCGTCTTTCGGGCGGTAGGCCATGGCGTTGACCGTGAAGTCCCGGCGGGCGAGATCCTCGCGCAGGTCGCGCGTGAAGGTGACGGAATCCGGCCTGCGGCGGTCGGAATACGCGCCGTCCCGGCGGAAGGTCGTCACCTCGACGGTCTGCCCCTGCAGGCGCAGCGCGACCGTCCCGTGGCGCATCCCCTGCGTGTAGGCGATGTTTTCCGGGAACAGGCGGAGCACGTCGCCGGGGAGCGCGTCGGTCGCGACGTCCCAGTCGTGCGGGACGCGGCCGAGCAGGCTGTCCCGGACGCAGCCGCCGACACAGTAGCCGGAAAATCCGGCGTTTTCCAGAATTTGCAGAATCTCCCCGCAGGCGGCGGGGAGACGGATGTCGTATTCTTGCATATCAGCTCACAAAAATGGCGGTGTTTTTGACCCAGGACCCGATCGCGACCGCGAGCTTCTGCGGCGCGGGCATATTCTGGTACGACTGCAGGAGCGTCGCCTCGAGGAAGTCCTCCGTCGAGTAACGCGCGGCGATGCCGCTCTCCGGGTCGACGACCGAGAGGAAGTCCTCCTGCGTGTTCATGTCGGTGACGATCCCGTAGTGGAAGCCGCTGATCTCGCCGAGCAGGACCACGACCGGCAGCCCCTCGGAAAGGCTCTCGTGGATGGACGTGAGCAGGTCGCTGTTGCTCATGCCGGTCTTCATCTCCACCTCGCGGTCGGGCAGGGCGGTTTTCAGGCAGGCAAGCACCTCGTCCGGGAAAATGTCCTCGCCGACCGACTTTTTGAAGAGCTTCCCGTCCGTTCTCTCGCCGAACTGCAGGCCCATCGCCTTCGCGGCGGCATAGCCGCTGGGGAGCGTCTGCGGGTCGGAGACGAACGCGACGGACACGGGATCGAGATACGTGTCGTCCTCGTAGATCTCGCTATAATCGTTGGCGATCAGGAAGCCCGTGGCGGCGTTCCGGACCCAGAGGATTCCCGCGAGCACCGCGAGGCAGAGCAGGAGCGCGGCGGCCTGCCGCAAGATCCTCGAGCTCGCCGTGGAGACGGTCTCGCCGCTGTAGAGCAGCTTGTCGGCCCATGTGGGCTTTCTGCCGCTCAGCGAGGCGTATACGTGGGCGCGTTTGACGGTCCTTGCTGGCGCCGCAGGCGGCGTAGACCGCCGCGCGGAGGCACTCCGGGATGGGGAGTCGGCGCGCCGCACGGGTCGCGCCTGGCGCGGCGCTTCGGGCCGCGGAGCCGTTTCCGGCTGGCCCGGATCGACGCCGAGAAGGTCGTCGGTGAGCGTCACGGTGAATTTCGATTGCCGGGCAGGCTTTTCCGCGTCGGGCGCGGTGCGCGCGGCCTTGCGCTCGGCGAAGGATTCGTCGAGGACGGCGGGCGACGTGAACGAGAGCTCCTCGCGCTCGGGCAGAGGCGTCCCGCGGCGTTCCGTGCGGGGCGTGCGTGATGCGCGCGGCGCGCGTTCCCGGGCGGCCTTCCGCTCGGCGAGCGTTTCGTCGAAGATGACGGCGCGCTCCAATTCCCCGGCATCTCCGGCGTCGGGGAGATCGTCCTCGAAGTGGGGGAGTGGGTCGGGGATCATCGCCTCCAGCGACTGGAGGGCCTCGTCTTTTTCGGGGGCCGCGGCGCTCGGTTCAGGCGGCGTGCGGTTTTCGCTGTTTAGATCCATGCGTCGTCCCTCCTTTCTCAAATTCCAAGCAAAACTATGATACCATTTTTCCGCGGTTTTTTCAATGGGGATTCTCAGTTTCCGGGAAAATTTCAGATATTTCCAGAGAAAAACGCGGTTCTAACGGAAAAAAGCTTGCCAAACTGACGCGCTTCGGCTATAATCGTCTAAGGGACGGCGGGGTCCGTCCCCAGAACAGAAACGGAGGCAGGATATGTCTATCTATGAGGATTGGCGGGCGTACGTGGAACGCCATTCGTCCGCGCCGGACGCGAACAAATTCTGGACGGGGTACTTTGCCCGCGAAAAGGGTTTTTATGAGAAGCTGCTGCGCGGCGAGCTCGACGCGAAGACGCAGCAGGCGCTCGCCGAGGCGACGGGCGTCGTGCCGGAGGAGGCCACGGGCTTCCTCGATGGGATCAACGAGAGCCTGAAGACGCCGAACGACTTGGAGTCGCTGACGTCGGAGCAGGAGATCTCGCTGGATTTTGACCCGGAAAAGCTCTACTACAACATGGTGGCGGCGAAGGCCGAGTGGCTCTACACGCTCCCGGAGTGGGAGAAATACCTCACGGAGGAGCGGCGCAAGGAGTTGTACCGCGAGCAGAAGCGCTCCACGACGGTGGTGAAAGGGCCGAAGATCGGGCGGAACGACCCATGCCCGTGCGGGAGCGGCAAGAAATACAAGAAGTGCTGCGGGCGCGACGTCGCGTAAGGGCAAAGACAAAAAGAAAAGAGGCGGAACACCGCCTCTTTTTGCATTTTTGATTGAATTTCGTCACCTACGGGTGCGGCGTGCGCGGCTCGGAGCGTTCTCGAGCTTGATCGAGAACACGATGCACACGATGCTGATGAGCAGGAATGCGATCGCCGGGAACAGGAACGAAGAGAAGATCCCGCGGATGTACGACTGAAGGAACGCGCCGAGCGACGGCGGGTTCGCCTGCAGTCCGCCGAGCCCGAGCGCCGGGAACAGGACGAACGCGAAGACCAAGCAGACGACCACGCAGGTGATCGTACTGTACCCGATGAACCGAAGGCCTGTCCCGCCCTTTCCGGCGAGCAGGAACGTCAGGAGGAGGGAGATGGCGGAGAGCAGCGCGAGCACCCCGATCCCGATCCAGATCACCCTGTTCAGTCGAGAGAGGAGACTGTCGTGGATCGTACCGGCGAGGGGAATGCCGACGCTGTTGTTGTACTGGTCCAGACAGGACTGCGCGACATTCGCGATCGCGGGCTCCGTTTCGGCGTTGACGACGTAGCCGTTGTCCTTGGCGTACTGGATCATCGAGTCGTAGAGCGTGTCGTAGAATTTCTGATGGTAGTCGTTTTCATACGCGTCGCTGGAATACATCCGATCGATCAGATCGCACATATCGGCGTCGATGTTCTCCGGCGTGACCTGTTCGAGAAGAAGCTCCTTCGGGAAGCCGGAGGAATTCGAGCGGCTTTTGAATTTGCCGTCCAGATCCTCGACGACCTTCTCCGAGAAGTCGCTGCTTTTCAGCGTGTTTTCCATGAAGGAGACGTTGCCCACGGTAAATGCGACGGTCAAAAGAACGGTGAGAAGCATCAGCAGGATCGAGGAGAAGAAGGCGAGGGCGAGCGGCCACGGCGCGGCAGCGCCGGTCTTGGACTCTCTGTATCCGCCGTTGTCATACGAGGGCATATCCTCCTCATAGACGGGATAGTCCTGCTCGGGCTCCAGATCAGTCTCGATCACCTGAACACGGCGCGGGGTACGCGGCGTGCGGGAAGTATTTTCCGAGAAATGTCTAGCCATGATCTTGTTCCTCCCTGGTTATTCATTGATTTCCGGACCGGAGACGAACTCACAGTACACGAGGTAGCGCTGACTGGTAAAGCCGAGCGCGTCAAAGGGATAGCAGGTATAGAGGATGAGGTTTTCATCGGTGCGGGAGAGGTCATACGCGGTGGAGTCCGTGTTCTCGACGATCGCCGTGTCGACCACACGGTAGACATAGTCGCCGTAATGCGTGGTGATCGTGACAGTCGCGCCGACCTTCGCGCTCTTGAGGTCATTGAAATAGGTGTTGTTGTGCGCCATGATGAAGATGGAGCAGTTCTCGCCCGGGATGCCTGCGCCGAACCCTTCATATGTACCGGCGCCCGCGTCGAGGACGCTGTTGTCCGTCCCGTAAAAGAGGTCGCAGCTGACCTCGGTACCGGAGATCGACAGCTTGCCGTAACGGTCATTGCCGGAAGGCATCGTCTCTTCATCCAAATCGATCTTGTCCCGTTCCGGAGAACCGGAGGGAGAAGCCGAGGGGGATTTCGAGGGTCTGACAGAGGCGCTCGGCGAAGCAGAGCCCTCCTCACGAAGGGCGAGAAGATCGCGGGAATCATCGACCTCCACCGTAGAAGAGGAGGAGCCCGTTGCGATCATGCCGAACAGCCCGATATACGGGTGGACGTATATATAGGTGACGACCGCGACGACGATGGCCGTCAAAAGGGCAAAGGCGGCCGGGACCGCGGCGAATGCCCATGGATTGCTACGGAAAAATGAGTTTTTCTTCACGCCTGCTTCCTTCTTTCCATATTCTGTAACAGAGAGAATGAAATGTTATCCCTTGTATGGACCAATAAAACGCCTTTTCCAAGAAATGGGGGAGCAAACCTGCCGAGTGCAAATCTGCAAAAGATAAGCCGGGCACCCGAAAGCGCCCGGCTTTCTTATGAAGCAAAAGTTAGAACCTTAAGTTACAACTTAAGCAACATTGCGGCTCTTGCGAGCGGCGATGGCGAGAACGCCAGCAACAGCGAACAGGGAAACGAGAGCAACAGCAACAGTGTTGTCACCGGTCTGGGTTCCGAGCGGGTTGCCAGTCGTGCCTTCGTTGGTGCCCGTGCCAGCTGCAGGCGGCTTGGTACCAGCGTTCCAGTAGTCCGGACGAGTGTAGCACCAGTTGATCGTGACGGTCTGACGCGCCCACTTGCTATAACCAAGCTCAGTGTTCGTGTTCGTGATCGTCAGGGTCGCAGTGATCCAGTCAGCGTTGATCGCAAAGGATCCCTCGTTGTACAGGACGCTCATGCCCGCAGGAATGACGCCAGCGAAATTCGCAACAGCATTGGTCACGAATTCTTCGGTCAGGTCAGCCTGGAGCGGAGCATGCCACTTATCACCGGAAACCGTGATCCCGAGGGTGTCAAGGATGCCAGCAGCCTCAGCAGCATGATCGCGAATCGCGGCATACTGGTCATTGTTCATCGAAAGGATGATGCCAGAAATGTCGGAAACGACGACACCGCGCTGCGCAAGCTCCCAAGCGATCGCGTTGGCGATCTCAGCTCTGGTGTGACCAAGGGGAGCCCCGTTACCGGTCGTAGAACCTTCACCATACCCAGAACTCCACGGATTGTCCCACTGCCAGAGACCCGGATTGTCGATCGGGTTCCAAGCACCGAGATCAGTATTCGGACCCGGAACCTCCGGTACGGTAGCGAACGCGCTAACAGACATGGTGAGGACAAGGACCACCGTCAGCACAAGAGCAAGAACTTTTTTCATGATAGATGTCCTCCTTTCATAATAATCATAACGCACTGTGCGTTATGTCTTTGGTTTTGATACCCGGAACACTGTGTTCCTCGGTATCTGAGAGGATTATACACCATCTTTTCGGGAAATGCAAGAGGAAATTCAAAAAATTTTCGATTTTTCCGAAAAAATTTTTTATGGAAACCGGATGCCCGCTTTTTTTCTCAGATCTTCCAAAAAATCAGCCACTTGGATGGAGAGCATTCCGCATTCTTCATAATCCGCGCGGGATGCTTCCGGCGAGACGATGAAGCGGTGGAAAGCTTTGGCCTCGTTTCCCATGAGCTGCCATTTCGGGTCCGACCCGTAGACCGGCTCGCGCGTGCCGTCGTTCCAGACGATCTCGATGTTCGCGAGCCGGGAGATGGATTCGACGGAGACCGTGCCTTTGTCGCCTTGAAACTCTGAATTCTCCGCGGCCTGTCCGAGCTTGGAGTATGTGAGGTCTACGAGCTTGTCGGGGTACTCGAGGAGCGCCGCGCCCGCGCCGTCCGCGCCGGTCGTGAGCAGGTGCGCATGCGCGGAGACGGCGGACGGCGCGCCGAAGAGGTGCAGCGCGGGGTAAACGCAGTAGACGCCGAGGTCCATCAGCGCGCCGGTCTCGAGCGCGGGATTGAAGATGTTCGGGACCTCGCCGCGGAGGTACGCGTCGTACTTGGAGGAGCGCTGGCAGAAGTCGAGCTTCGCATAGGTGATCGGCCCGACGCGCCGAAGGGCGTCCTCGAGGAGGCGGCGCTGCGGCTGGTGCATATACATGATGGCCTCGAGAAAGACGAGGCCCTTTTCGGCGGCGAGCGCCTGTAAAGCGCGGACGTCTTCCGGGTGCGCGGAGAGCGGCTTTTCGCAGATCACGTGCTTGCCGTGCTCGAGGAAGACGCGCGCCTGGGACATATGGAAGCGGTTCGGGCTCGCGATGTAGACCGCGTCGATCTCAGGGCTTTCCGCCATGGCGGAAAGGTCGGTGAAGACGCGCGGCGGGCCGGGGTATTTCGCGGCGAACGCTGCGCCGGTCTCCTCTTTTCGGGAGTAGACGGCGGTGAGCTGCCAGAGGCCGCTCTCGAGCGCGCCTTCGATGTAGCTGTCGACGATCCAGCCGGTGCCGACGGTTCCGAAACGAAGCATGAAATCCCTCTCTTTTCTGCGGGCTGCGGTCACTCGACCATCCGGACGATCGTCCGGATGACGCGGACCATTTTCTCCATTTCCTCGACGACGGCGTACTCGTACTTGCCGTGCGCGTTTTCGCCGCCCGTGCCGAGGTTCGGGCAGGGCAGGCCCATGTAGGAGAGCGTCGCGCCGTCCGTACCGCCGCGGATCGCGTGGCTCGTGGGCTCGAGGCCGATCTCGCGGATGGCGGCCCGGGCGATCTCGAGGATCTCCGGGTGCGGCTCGACGACTTCTTTCATGTTGCGGTAGCTGTCGCGTATGTCGAGCGTGACGAGCTCGCGGCCGTACTTCTTATTGATAAAGTCCGCCGCGAGGGTGAATTTTTCCTTGCGGGCGCAGAGCTTCGCGTAATCGTGGTCGCGGATGATGTAGTTGAGGTCCGCGCTCTCGATGCTGGTGTGCATTTCGAGGAGGTGCCAGAAGCCCTCGTAGCCCTCGGTGTTCTCCGGGACCTCGGTCTGCGGGAGGAGGCTGTTAAATTCCATCGCGACGCGGGAGGCGTTGATCATCTTGCCCTTCGCGCCGCCCGGGTGAACGGAAAGGCCCTTGACGTGGACCTTCGCGGAAGCGCCGTTGAAATTCTCGTATTCCATGTCGTTGACCGTGCCGCCGTCCACCGTAAAGGCGAAATCCGCGCCGAAATGCGGGACGTCGAATTTCGAGGGGCCCGCGCCGATCTCTTCGTCGGGCGTGAAGGCGATCTTCACCGCGCCGTGCGGCTCGCCGCTTTGGATCAACTCCTCGGCGGCCTGCAGGATCTCCGCAACGCCCGCCTTGTCGTCCGCGCCGAGCAGCGTCGTGCCGTCGGTGACGACGAGCGTTTTCCCGCAGTACGCGGCAAGGCCCGGAAACTCCCGGACAGTGGTGACGATGCCGAGCGATTCGTTCAGGACGATGTCGCCGCCGTCGTACTTTTCGATGACGCGCGGATTCACGCCGCAGCCGGAGAACTCGGCGGCGGTGTCCATGTGCGCGATGAATCCGACGGTCTTCGCGCGCGGGGCCGTCGCGGGGACGGTGCCGTAGACGTAGCCGAACTCGCTCATGTGGGCGTCTTCGATGCCGATCTTTTTCATCTCCTCCACGAGGTGCGCCGCGAGGATCTTCTGCTTTGCGGTGGAGGGCATCGTGCCGGAATTGGGGTCGGACTGGGTGTCGTATTTGACATAGTCGAGGAATTTTTCGAGGACGGACATTTTCGGTCGCTCCTTTTTGCGGCGGCTGCGCCGCGCGGTTTTCTCGGAACCATTATACCGCCCTTTCGGGGAAAAAGCAAGCGCGGCGGGCCGATTCGGGCAAAAAGAAAGGGCGCGGGGATACCGCGCCCTCCCGGGGTGGATTCAGATCTCGGAGACATAGCGCTTCAGGTTCGCGAGGCCGATGCGGATCGCGGTGACCGGAGGCTCCATGCCCTCGAATTCGATGGAGACGTAGCCGTCGTAGCCGGCGGCCTTCGCGAGGAACAGGCACTGCTTGACGGGGACCTGCCCGTGGCCGACGACCGTGCCGCGCAGGAAATTCCCGCCGCGCGTGCGGAACGCGCCCTCACCGGGGTCGCAGGCCGAGAAGGGCTTCACGATGAAATCCTTCGCGTGGATGTAGCCGAGATACGGCGCGACGCGGGAGAACGCCGCCGCAGGATCCTCGTCCGCGCAGAGGAAATTGCCCATGTCGCCGAGGAGCTTGTAGTTCGGGTGGTTGACAGCGTTGTAGAGCTTTTCCACGCGCTCAGAATCCTGCGCGAAGAAGCCGTGGTTCTCGCACATCGTCGTGATGCCGAACTGCGCGGCGTACTCCGTGACGGCGCGGCAGCCCTCGGCAAGCTTCGGCAGCACGGCGTCGAACGAGACGTATTTGCCCGAATCGCGCGGGTAGCCGACCGTCGCGTCGTGGCGCATACGCTCCACGCCGAGGATCTTCCCGATGTCCACGAGCCGCTTGACGCGGGCGATCTCGGCGTCAAAGTCGCCGTCCGAGCCGTTCAGGAAGTCCGCGCCGACCGTCAGCGAGGAGATCGCGAGCCCCGCCTTTTCGGCGGCGGCGCGCAGCTTTTCGGCGTGCGCCGGGCGCTCCTCCTCAGGCATACGGAAGTCCACGAAATCGACGAACTCAATGGCGTCGAAGCCGAGCTCCGCCGTCTTCTCGATGATGCCGAAGGAGTCGATCTCGCCCTTCATGACGAGCGGAAAATAACTGTAAGAGCTGACAGAAAACTTCATAATACAAATCCTCCCAAAGATCGTAATGCCTTAAAGGCCGCGCCTTTTTGGAAAAAGGCGCCCGAAAAACGTTTGCGCTGCCCGACCGGCAGAGCGTTTTGATGATGCCGCCCGCGGCACCTCCGCCGGGGGCAGGGCGGCTTTGCGGACAAGCCGCCCGAAAACCTTTTGTGTCACATGGCCGAAAGCTCCTCCGGTTTCGGCTTTGCCGAAACGCGCGGGCCGTTCCCCGCGCGAGGAGGAACTATCTGCGCCTTTTTGAAAAAAGGCGCCCGAAAAACGTTTGCGTCGCCCGATCGGCGGCCTGCCGCGCGGTTTGGCACATCAGCTCCGCCGTGGGCAGGGGGCGGCTTTGCGGGAAAGCCGCCCGAAAACCTTTTGTGTCACATAGCCGAAAGCTCCTCCGGTTTCGGCTTCGCCGAAACGCGCGGGCCATTCCCCGCGCGAGGGGGAACTTTCTGCGTTCCGTTCCGCGCTAGGCGAACGAATGAGGCACCGAGGCGAAAGCTCCTCCGGTTTCGGCTTTGCCGAAACGCGCGGGACGCTCCCCGCGCGAGGAGGAACTTTCTATGCATTGTTCTGCTGCGCAGAACAATGCATTAGTCGCCAAACGTCACGCCGATCTCGCGGGCCGCGCGGATCTCCTCGCAGTCCACCGGGACGGTCTTGAGCTTGC
>CANQIG010000027.1 GCA_947623765.1 uncultured Clostridia bacterium
GAAAACACGCGCCCGCCGCCAAAGAGCCGCACCGCCGCGTCCGGCGAGACGCGCGCACGAGCCATGCGGTCTTCCCCGCCAAGCGACGCCATGCGGCCCGAAAACGCGGGCTTTTCCGCAAAGACCGCGCGCAGCGTGCTCGATTCTCTCGTATTCTCCCGAAAGAGCGAGGCCATCACGGAAAACGCGGCTTCCGGCGCGTTCGCAAGCGTCCGCGCCCCGCCGGGCTTTTCCGTCTGGAGCCCGGGCAGCGCGGAAAGCGCGGCGCGCACCAGTTCGCCGGGCGTGCCGCCGTCCTCGGTCGAAAAGGAGAGGAACAGCTTTTCCGAGGCAAAGCAAGCCGCCGAATACGCGAGGAACCGCTCGTGGAGCATCCGGTCCTCGAGCGCGTCGGAAAGCGGCAGGTCGAGCCGGATCAGCGCCCGCCGTTCCGCGTCGCTGAATACGCCGCCCGGAGAGGGCGTCAGCGGGAACAGACCCTGTCCGCAGCCGAGCAGAAAGACCGCGCGCGGCGCGGAGGGCCGGATGCGGTCCGCCGCGCCGAACGTCACGGTGTCCGCGTTCTGCGGGATGTCGTAGACGCTCTCGCCGCGCACGATCTCCCGCATCAGCCGCCCGAAGACCGCCGGGTCCGTCTCCCGGGTCCCGAGCACGCCCGCCATCTGGTCGAGCACCGACATCAAAAGGTCCCAAAGCCGCTCCTGCGCCGCCGAAAGGTCCGGCCTTCCGGCGAGCTCCAGCTTCCGGCAGAACGCGGGCAGCGTCTCGTCCACGCGAAAGTCGGTCAAAAGCCGGTACACCGCCGCCGCGATCTCTTCGCCGGAAACGCCCCGGATCGCCGCCGAGAACCGTTCCAGCGGCGAGACGAGCCGCTCCCGCAGCGCGTTCAGTGCATCGAGCCGCTCCTGCGCCTCCCCGTCCATCGGCTTCCCGTACCCCTCCGGGTGCTTCTCAAACGGCGAGAGCCACGCGGCCCGCCCGTTCAGCCGCCATGTAAAGATATAGTTTTCGAGTTCGGCGGTCTCCTCCGCCGTGAAGTCGGTCAGGCCGGTCTTCAGCATGGAGAGCAGCGCGTCGGACCGCCAGCCGCCGGTCACCGCGTCGAACGCCGAGAGCACGAAATGCATCACCGGCTCCGCATCCACCGCGCGCTCCTCGGAGAAAAACGCCGGGATGTCCCACCGCCGAAACGCCGCGGAGAGCGCCCGGGAATACGTCTCCGCGCTGCGGCAGACGACCGCGATCTCCCGGTACCGGTACCCCTCCTCCATCACGAGGCGGCGCACGGCGGCGGCGGTCTGCTCCGCCTCCTCGAAGACGTTCCCCGCCTCGAGCACCCGCACCGCGCCGCAGCTCTCCGCCGTTTCGCCTCCAGTCCCCGCGAGCGCCGCTTCCATCGCGCGGAGCGCGTTGTTCTGGAACCTGTGCATCGTCGAAAAGCGCTTCGGCGCGGCGATGGGCACCCCGTTCTCCCGCGCGATCCGCCGCAGGATCTCCGCCGTCCGCCGGACGGGCGAAAACAGGTCCCGCTTTTCTGTGTCGAGGTCGTCGGTGCAAAGCGCGACGGACACCCGTTCCGCGCGCCGCAGCGCGTGCGCGAGGATCTTATATTCCTGCGCGGTAAACCCGTCGAACGCGTCCACCGCAACAAACGCCCCCCCGAAGAAATCCGGGTGGCGTTCGAGCACCGCGTCGAGACGCGTCAGGTCGTCGAGCGGGTCGAGATACGTCTGCGCGACGAGCGCCTCGTACGCGTCGAAGATCAGCGCGATCTCGCGCAGCTTCTGCGTGAGGCTCCTGCCCGGCGCGCGCGGCGCTGCGCTGCGGAGCGCGTCCGGCGAAACGCCGCAGATCTTCATCTCGCCCACCGCCGTGAGCATCGTCTCGGTCAGCTTCCCGTTCGCCGCGCTCTTTTCAAAAAGCGTCAGCCGGTCGACGCAGCTCTCGATCGCGAGCGTCATCAGGATGCGCCGCCCGCCGTCGGTGAGCCGCCGCCCCGCGCCGCCGCCGTAGCGCCGGAACGCCGCCTCCGCGAGGCGCGTGAAGCTCGTCACCTGCACGCGGTTCGCGGTCTCCACGCCGTACCGCGCGAGCAGCGCGCTCTCGCTCTCGAAGGTGAACTGTTCCGGCACGATCAAAATCGCGCGGCCCGCCGTTTTCGCGAGCGCCTCCCGGAGATATTCGGTTTTCCCCGTCCCCGCTCGCCCGAGGATCAGCTCCAGCATCGCGGCACCCTCCTTTTCCGTGCGAAAAACGGGAAGCCCGCGCTTCCCGTTCTCTTCAACTGGAAAAAGTATACCACGCGGCGCGGCCCGGTGTCAAGAGCGGGCCGCGTCCCGGTCGAAAAACGCGCGAAGCCGATTGAAGAGCTCCGCCGCAAAGAACCGAAGCTCGTACCGCTCCGGGTCCGTCGCGATGTCCCCCGCCGCCTCGGGCAGCTCCGCCGACGCGCCGGGCAGACAGAGCGCCGGGAACAGCACACACCACCAGTTGTGTCCCTTTGCCTCGCCGAGCGACACGCGGAGCGTCCGGTACTTCCCCGCGGGCAGCGCCCCATTCTCATAGACGCGCGTCGGGAAGTACGCGTCGCAGACCTCCGCCCTCGCGGAATACGGCGCGCCGAGCGCCCTGAGCGTCCGGTCCGCGACGGCCTCCACGGTCTCGAGATGCGTGCAGACCGCCGCCACCGCCTCGCGAAGGTCCGCCGTCTCGCCATACCATTCGCCGGACGCCGCGAGCACCGCGTCCCGCACGGCGAGCTTCACGGACTGGTCCGTCTCGCTGTCGGAATTCGCGAGGATGTGCAGCCGGAGCACGCCGCGTTCGAGCGCGCCGCAGCGCGCCGCGAACGCCGTTCCCTGCAGCAGCACCGTCAGGAGAAATCCGAGCGCCGCCGCCCGGAACCAAAGGCTCTTTTTTGTCATTTCAGGACCGCCTCCTCTTTGTTTCATCCCGAATATGGGCGGTTTTTCCGCGCGTTATACAGCCGTTTTCCCTTTCGCGCATGATTTTGCCCCGAAGGGATAGAATAACGGCAAAAATCGCGCGTTTCGCGCGGAAGGATGTGCAGCTTTGAAACAGAAATCTCCCGCCGCCTATCAGGCCATGGTGCGGGCGGCGTCGCCCGCGTCGCCGCTCGCGAAGGACTGCCTGCTCGCGTTCCTCACCGGCGGCGCCGTCTGCGCGCTCGGACAGGCGCTCGTCAACGTCTATATGCTTTTCGGGAAACCCCTCGCCGACGCGCGCACCTGCGTCTCCGTCACCCTGATCTTTCTCTCCGCGCTGCTGACCGCCTGCGGCGTCTACGACCGCATCGCGAAGTACGCCGGCGCGGGGACGCTCGTGCCGATCACGGGCTTCGCGAACTCCATGGTCTCCCCGGCGATGGAATTTCGGAGCGAGGGCTATGTGACCGGCCTCGGCGCGAAGCTCTTCACGGTCTCCGGGCCGGTCCTCGTGTTCGGCATCTCCGCCTCGGTGATCTTCGGCGTCCTGCTGTTTTTCTGGAATCTGCTCACGGGAGGCGCGGCATGAAACGAGTCGGTCAGTACACGCTGCGCTTTGAGCGCTGCCCGGCGATCCTCGGCCACGCGGCGGTCGGCGGGAAGAAAGAATCCGAGGGCCCGCTCGCCCCGGACTTCGACCAGCTCTTCTCCGATTCCTATTTGAACCAGGAGAGCTGGGAAAAGGCGGAGAGCCGCCTGCAGACCGAGTCCGCCTCCCTCGCGATCCGGAAAGCGGGCCTTCGGAACACGGACATCCACATGATCTTCGCCGGGGATCTGCTGAACCAGTGCATCTCGAGCACCTTCGGCCTTCGGAACCTCAACATCCCCTATCTCGGGCAGTACGGCGCGTGCTCGACCATGGCGCAGACGCTCGCCATGGCCGCGATGGCGGTGGAAAGCGGCGCGGCGACATACGCCGCCGCCGTGACCTCCTCGCATTTCTGCACGGCGGAGCGCCAGTTCCGCACGCCGCTCGAATACGGCGCGCAGCGCGCGCCCACCGCACAGTGGACCGCCACCGCGTCCGGCGCGGCGGTCCTCGGCATCGGGACGGGCGTCCGCGTGTGCCACGTGACCGTCGGCCGCATCAAGGATCTCGGCGTCACGGACATGGCGAACATGGGCGCTGCGATGGCCCCGGCGGCGGCGCAGACGCTCCTCGACTTCTTCGCCGATACCTCGACCGCCCCCGAGGACTACGACGCGATCTACACCGGCGATCTCGGGACCGTCGGCACGGAGCTGCTCCACGCGCTGATGCGCGAAAACGGCGTCCCGCTCTCGCGCCACAAGGACTGCGGCCTGCTCCTGTACGACAGAGACCGGCAGGACGTCCACGCGGGCGGTTCCGGCTGCGGCTGCTCCGCGTGCGTGCTCTGCGGCCACATTTTGAACGCGATGGAGCGCGGCGAGGAGAAAAACATCCTCTTCATGGCGACCGGCGCGCTGATGTCCACGACCTCCTCCCAGCAGGGCGAGAGCATCCCGGGCATCGCCCACCTCGTCCATCTCTCGGTATAAAAGAAGCCATGGGCTCCGGCCTCGACCGGCGTCCATGGCTTCTTTCATTTGTCTAAAACGCATTCACCGGACGTGTCCGTCCCCGGTGACGATATACTTGTACGTCGTGAGTTCCTCGAGGCCCATCGGGCCGCGCGCGTGGAGCTTCTGCGTGGAGATGCCCATCTCGCAGCCGAGCCCGAATTCGCCGCCGTCCGTAAAGCGCGTGGACGCGTTGACATACACCGCCGCGCTGTCCGTCTCCGCGATAAAGACGTCCGCCGCGTCCCGGTCCTCGGTGACGATCGCCTCGCTGTGCCCCGTGGAGTGCTGTCTAACGTGCGCCGCCGCCTCCTCCACCGAGCCGACGACCCGCACCGCGAGGATGTAATCGAGAAATTCCGTGTCGAAGTCGTTCTCCCCCGCGGGCACAGCGCTTTGCAGGAGCGGCAGCGCTTCCGCATCGGCGCGCAGCTCCACCGGCGGCAGGCCGTTCTCCCGCCGCTCGGTGACGAGCGCGCGTTCGAGCATCGGCAGGAACCGCGCAGCGACGTCCCGGTGCACGACGCATACCTCCGCCGCGTTGCAGACCGAAGGCCGACTGGTCTTCGCGTTCACGACGATGCGGACCGCCTTGTCGAGATCCGCGCACCGGTCCACATAGACGTGGCAGATCCCCGTCCCCGTCTCGATGCACGGGACGGTCGCCTTTTCCACACACGCGCGGATCAGCCCCGCGCCGCCGCGCGGGATCAGGAGATCGATGTACCCGTTCGCGCGCATCATCGTCTCGGCGCTCGCGCGCGACGTGTCCTCCATGAGCATCACGAGCGTCCCCGGCAGGCCCGCTTTTTCGAGCCCCGCCCGCAGCGCCGCCGTGATCGCCGCGCAGCTCCCGTGCGCTTCCTTCCCGCAGCGCAGCACGCATCCGCTGCCGCTCTTTACCGCGAGCGCCGCCGCGTCGGAGGTGACGTTGGGGCGGCTCTCATAGATGATCCCGATCACGCCCATCGGCACGGAGACCTTCCGGATCTCGAGTCCGTCCGGCCTCGTATACCGGCGCAGCTCCCGCCCGACGGGATCGGGCAGCGCCGCCACCGCGCGGACCCCGGCGGCCATCGCATCGATCCGTCCTTTGTCGAGGCGCAGCCGGTCCAGCATCACATCGCTGATCGTTCCCCGCGCCTCTTCCATGTCGCGCGCATTCGCGGCAAGGATCGTCTCCGTCTCCCGTTCCAGCGCGTTTGCCATCTCGTAAAGCGCCTGCGTTCTTTCGCGCGCCGGGCCCCCCGCGAGCGCGCGGGACGCCTCCTTCACGGCGCATAGGATCTCCCCAGTCGTCATAGCTTCTCCTTTCCCGAAAAGCGCGTCCCCACATCCCCGCCGTCCAAGATCTCATAGAGGACCGCAGGGTCGCGCCCGTTCGCGATCACCGTCTCGCATCCGTTCTCCCCGGCGATCTTCGCCGCGCGGAGCTTCGTCACCATGCCGCCGGTCCCGGAGGTGCCCGCGCCGCCCGCGAGCGCTTCGATCTCCGGCGTGATCTCCCGGACGCGCGGGATCAGCCGCGCGTCCGCGCTCGTCCTCGGGTCCCCGGTGTAGAGCCCATCGATGTCGGAGAGCAGGATCAGCATTTTCGCGCCGATGCTCACCGCAACGATCGCGGCCAGCGTGTCGTTGTCGCCGATCGTCAGCTCGCTCGTCGCGACGGTATCGTTCTCGTTGACGATGGGCAGCGCGCCGAGCTCGAGGAGCTGCGCCACCGTGTTGATGAAATTCTCTCTGCGCACATCGTCGCGGATGTCCTCTGCGGTCAGCAGAAGCTGTGCAACGGTGTGGTTGTATTCGGTAAACAGCCGGTCGTAGGTGTGCATCAGCTCGCACTGTCCGACGGCCGCGACGGCCTGCTTCAGCGCGAGCGCCTCCGGGCGCGCCTTGAGGGAGAGCTTCCCCATCCCCATGCCGACCGCGCCGGAGGAGACGAGGATCACCTCGTACCCGGCGTTTTTGAGATCGCTCAGCACCTTGACCAGATTCTCCATGTGCCGGATATTCAGGTGTCCCGTGGCATACGCCAGCGTGGACGTCCCCACCTTCACGACGATCCTCATTTTGTTCCCTCCTCAGGCTCTCCAAAATCCGCAAATGCGTTCAGGAACGCCGCCGCGACGCCGAGCCCGCTGACCGCCGCCATGTCCTTTTCGGCGGGCTGCGTGTTCGTGTTGTGGGAGACGACCGGCGGGAAGATGTCGACGACGTTCATCTGGTGCAGCAGGACCTTCGCGGTCTCGAAGGCGCGCTCGCTGCTCCCGTCCCCGCCGCCGACGAGGATCACCGCGCCGCGCTTCGGCTTTTTGACCGGCTCCACTTTGCGGAAAAAGCGCGCACAGTAATACGCCTGCAGCCGGCTGAGCACCGTCAGAAGCGGCGCGGAAAGCTCCGAGAACCAGATCGGCGAGGCGATCACGATGTTGTCCGCCGCTTCGATCGACGCGTAGACGTTCCGCATCCCGTCCCGGACGGCACAGCCCGGCTCCGTCTTGCAGCGCCTGCAGTCCCTGCACGGGCGGATGTTCGCCGTGGCGGTCTCCACCACCTCCACCTCTCCCTTGAGATTCGCCGCAAGGATGCGGACGAGCGCGGCGGTGTCGCCGTTTTTCCGGGGCGAACCGTTGAAGATCAGCGTTTTCATAAAAGCCTCCAAACGCATAAGCGAAAATCTGCGTTCATGATCCCAAACGCGCGCGGCGCGTTGGTTTTCCCCGTCGCCCGCTGCCGCGAAGCCGCAAAGCGCGTTGGCAGAACACACCGCCCGCTGCCGCAAAACAGCACACGGCACGGGCGAAGTAACCTCTAAACTACCCGCCGCCTTGCGATGATTATACAGTAAGCGCGCGGCGCGTTGGTTTCATTCTCCGCCCGCAGTCGCGAAGCCGCAAAGCGCATTGACAGAACACGCCGCCCCCGCAACCGTGAAGTGGGAAACAGGACGGGTGAACAGAAACCCATAAATCGCCCGCCACCTTGTGGTAATTATACCATAAGCACAAAGCGCATTGACAGAACACGCCTCCCGCTCCCGCGAAGCTGCAAACTTCGCGGACGAGGGAATTCCTAAACCACCCGCCGCCCTTGCAGTGATTACCCCGTCGGCGCAAAGTGCATTTGCAGAACACAACGCCGCCCGCTGCCACAAAACAGCAAACGGCAAGGGCAAAGTAACCTCAAAACTACCCGCCGCCTCGCGGCCATTATACCGCAAGCGCAAAGCCCATTGGCATACTCCGCCGCCGCCCGGTGTCAAAAAACGTCACACCGACAGGCGAACAGGAACATTGTACCACAGCCCGGGCGTTTTTGCAAGCGCGCGGGTCCAGCTCACCGCGCGGGCAGCCAGACGCGCATCTCGTGCAGGCCGCGGTTCGCCCAAGCGTAATACGGGATCATCCGGATCGCGCAGGGCGTCTGCTTCGGCGGCTCGTCCGAATAGAGCGCCGCAGCGGGCTCCGCGCGGAAGCCCCGCGCCTCCACCGGCACGACCCCGCCGAGCAGCGCCGCGTCGAACGGCAGCGCCTGCGGTGGAACGCTTGTGTCCACGGAGAGCGGCAGCACTTCGCCGTTATCCGCGCCTTCGGCGCAGTAGACGAGCGCGCCCATCTGCACGGCGGCCTTGCCGCTGTCCGCCGCGACCTTCGGGTCGGCATAGACGAACCGCGGGGCCATATCGAGCGAGAGCTCCACCTTGTCGCCGTCGCGCCAATCGCGCGTGAGATAGGCATACCCGTCCTTTACGGCGGTCGCGAGATCGACCGCTTCGCCGTTCACGTTAAGCGCGGCCTTTTTGCTCCACGCGGGGATGCGCACCGCAAACGTCATCTCCCCCGCGCCGGAGACCGTGTATTTCACCGCGCCGCCGTGCGGGAACTGCGTCTCACAGCAAAGCGAGAGTCCTTTTTTCGTCTCGACGGTCCCGCCGACAAAGAGGTCCGCAAAGAGCGTTGTCTCGTTCTCGCTATACGCATAGACCCCGAGCGACGCGACGCACCGCGCCACGTTCGGCGGGCAGCAGGCGCAGGCGTACCAGCCGGGGCGTTCCGGCAGATCGTCGCGGTGCGTGACCGCCACGCCGGAGATCCCCGGCACGACCTCGAGCGGATTCACATAGAAGAATTTCGTCCCGTCGAGCTGCATCCCGGCGAGGACCGTGTTGTAGAACGCGCGCTCCATCACGTCTCCGTATTCGCCCCTGTGCTCGTTCTCGAGCATCTTCTTCGCAAAGAACATCAGCCCAATCGAAGCGCAGGTCTCCGCGTAGACCGTGTCGTTCGGCAGGTGATAGTCGACGGTGAACGCCTCGCCGATGCCGGTCGAGCCGATGCCGCCGGTGACGTACATCCTGCGCCGCGTGATGCTCTCCCAGAGCGCGCGGCACGCCGAAAGGAGCGTTTCGTCGCCGGTCTCCTTCGCGACGTCCGCCATCCCGGTGTAGAGGTAGACCGCGCGGACCGCGTGGCCAACGGCGTCCTTCTGCTCGCGGACGGGCAGCGTGCTCTGCGTGTAATCGGTGTCGAGCTCCGCCGAACCCTGCCAGACGTTCCAGCCGCGACCTTTCTCCTCCTCCACAAAGTAGTTCGGGGCCTGCCCGCGCTGGTCGATGAAGTGCTTCGCGAGCGCCGCGTACCGCTTTTCGCCCGTCGCGCGGCTGAGCTTCATCAGCGCGAGCTCGATCTCGGGGTGTCCCGGGACGCCCCGCGTGTTGCGGTGCATGAACTCGTCATAGGCGCAGTCCGCAAACCGGCACATCACGTCCAGCAGCTTCCGCTTCCCGGTCGCCTCATAGTACGCGGCCGCCGCTTCGATCATATGGCCGCCGCAGTAGAGCTCGTGCGCCTCGCGCAGGTTCGTCCACTCCCGGCCCGGGGCCTTCACGGTGAAATAGGAATTCACATACCCGTCTTCATGCTGGGACGCGGCGTACAGGTCGACGATCCCGTCGACCTCGCTCTCGAGCGCTTCGTCCCTGCCCGTCGCGATCAGCGTATACGCCGCCGCCTCGATCCACTTCGCGACGTCGCTGTCCTGAAAGATCATCCCGTAAAACGCTTCGGGCGGGACGTCCTCCCCGGTGTTCTTCCGCGCCGCGAGGCGGATGTTCTCCACGGCGTGGCTCTTCTCCGCGCCGGAAACGCTGTCGTTCAGGATGCCGTACTGATACGGCACGACGACCTCCCGGACGAGCTTCTGCAGCCGTCCCGCAAAGGAACCGTCTGCCTGAAACTGCCGTGCGCTGATGCGATCCGATTTCATATCTGTCCGTCCTTTCTCCGGCGAACCCGCCGAACGCTGTTGATTTTTTGCGGAGATCCGAAAAAACTGTTGCTTTTTCTCCCATTTTCGCGTACAATAAAGGGTGATAAAAAACGGAAGTCTTCAAAGGAGGTCCGGGAACGATGAAAGCCGGGAAACTTCTCGTGAACATCAGCGCCATCCTGATGCTGCTCTATGGAGCGGCCTCCGTTTTGGCGATCCTGCTCTCCGTCTTCCACCTGGACAGCGGCCGCTACGCCCTCACGGAACACCTGAAAATGTCCCTGCCGTGGCTCACCGTCGCCGTTCTGGTCCTCAAATGCGGCCTGTTCCTCCTCACAGGGGCGTACGGTCTGCTCCGCGTTCCTGCGGCGCACGCCCCGCGCACCGCCTACCTGCTCGCCGCGCTCTGCTTTCTCGCTTCCCTCGCCGATACCGTGTTCTCGCTGCTCCTCGGCAGCGGCTCCGGCGTCTCGGAGGTCTCCACGTACGCACTGGAATTCGTGATGCCCATCGTCTTCGCGCTGGGCGTTCGCCTCTCCGCGCCAAAAGCCAAATAACCGAAAACGAAGCCCTTTTCGGCCCGCGGAAGCGGGCCGATTTTTTTTGTTCAGGCCTTAAAATACGCCAGCATGGCGGGGTCGTTCGTGAAGACCGGGATCTCCGTCATCGGCGCGGGCACCGTGACGTTCCCGCCGCCCTCGTACGCTTTGCCGGTCTCCGCATCGTACCATGTCCCTGCGGGGAGGTAGACCGCCTTCTCCCGCGCGCCCGCCTCCATCACCGGCGCGACGAGCAGCTTTCCGCCGAACATATACTGCTCGAGCGGCTCCCAGCAGGCGGGGTCCTCCGGGAACTCATAGAACATCGGGCGCATCACCGGCGTCCCCTTTTCGTGCGCCTCGCGCATCAGCTCCGAGATGTACGGGTGCAGGCGCTCGCGCAGCTCCATGTACTTCCGGCACATCTCGTAGACCGTCTCGCCGTAGGCCCAGACCTCGTTCGGCCCGCCGGAGGCCATCCGCCCGCCGCCGACGGTGCTCATCGGCGCGGAGTGCGGCTCCCGGTCGCCGTGCAGGCGCATCACCGGGCAGAACGCCCCGTACTGGAACCAGCGTGCGAAGGCCTCCCGGAAAGCTTCATCGCGCGGGTCGCCGCCGTGGAACCCGCCGATGTCGGTCGTCCACCACGGGATGCCCGCGATGCCCATGTGCAGGCCCGCCGCGAACTGGTTGCGCATACTGTAAAAGCTCGAATGGATGTCGCCGGACCACACGAGCGCGCCGTATTTCTGCGAACCGGCCCACGCGCAGCGCAGCAGGTTCAGGACGTTCTCCTGTCCCTCGGCTGTCATGCCCTCATAGAAGGTCTGCGCGTAGCACTTCGGGTAGATGTTGCCGATCTGCACGTTCGGGCCGAGGTAGTAGCGGTAGTTGTCGAAGTCGTAGTAGGAATACTCCGGCTCGGCCTCGTCCAGCCAGAAGACCCGGATGCCCTTCTCGTAGTAGTTCTTTTTGACCTCGTTCCAGACGAATTCCCGCGCTTCGGGGTTCGTCGCGTCGTAGTGGATCGTGTCGTCCACGCAGTGCAGCGCGACAGGGTACCCGCGCTCGACGTTGATGAGCAGGCCGCGCTCCTTCATCACGTTGTAATTCTTCGACTTGTGATCCACCGTCGGCCAGATGGAGACCATGAGCTGGATGCCCATCTCCCTCAGCTCCCGGATCATCGCGTCCGGGTCGGGCCAATACTGCGGGTCGAAGCGCCATTCGCCCTCGAGCGGCCAGTGGAAGAAGTCCACGACGATCACGGAGATCGGCAGACCGCGCCGCTTGTACTCCCGCGCGACGGAGAGCAGCTCCTCCTGCGTCTGGTACCGCAGCTTGCACTGCCAGAAGCCCATCGCCCAATCCGGCATCATCGGGACCGTGCCGACGGCGGCGGCGTACTGCTCCTCGATCTCGGCGGGCGTGTCCCCGGCGGTGATCCAGTAGTCGATCACCTTCGTCGAGACCGACCGCCACGAGGTCACGTTCTGCCCGAACGTCACACTGCCGATCGCGGGGTTGTTCCAGAGGAAGCCGTACCCGAGCGACGAGAGCACGAACGGCACGCTCGCCTGTGAGTTCCGGTGCGCGAGCTCGAGCTCGCAGCCCTTGAGGTCGAGCAGCGGCTGCTGGTACTGCCCCATGCCGAACAGCTTCTCCTTCGGGTCGGACTCGAACCGCACCGTCACGGAGAAGTCCCCGCCGAGGATCGGCCGGAATTCCCGCGCGTCCACGTCGAGTGCGCTGCATTTCGGGTCCGACACGTCGCGGCGGTTGCGGACGAATTCCTCGAGCAGGATCTTGCCCTTTTGGTTCCGAAACGTCAGCTTGCCCGCCTTCGTGACCGACGCCTCGATCTTCCCGTTGCGGACCGTCGCCCCCTGCTCCGTGATCTCGATCTCGGCCTCGTGAGAGACCGGCTCCTCGAGTGCCCAGCACTCGGGCGGCATCTCGGCCAGCTTCGTCGCCCGGACGCGCAGCGCGTTTTTGCCCCACGGTTCGATCCAGAGTTTTTCGTTGTTCTCCCGGACGGTGAGCCGCCTGTTTTCCGCTTTCAAAATGGCCATTGGCTTTCCTCCCTTTTCCCCCGCTTCGGGGGTCCTTTTCTGAGAACATCATACCGCAGACCGCACGAAATTTCCAGAGGTTTTTTCGATTTTTTTCTCTTTTTTGAAAAAAACATTGGGGCCGTCCGAAAGGGACAGCCCCGTTTTTTTGATCAGTTGGCCGCGAGCGCCCGCGCGCCGATGTCGCGGCGGTAGTGCGCGCCCTCGAACGTGATGTTCTCCGCGGCCTTGTACGCCTTTTCGAGCGCCTCGGCGAGCGTTTCCGCCGTCGCGGTGAGCCCGAGCACGCGCCCTCCGTTCGTGAGGTACTGCCCGTTTTCGAGCTTCGTCCCCGCATGGTACACGGTGACGCCCGCGGCGCCCCCGTTTTCGTCGAGGCCGGAGATCGGCAGGCCCTTTTTGTAGCTGCCGGGGTACCCGCCGGAGGCGAGGATCACGCAGGCAGCCGCGTCCTTTTTCCAGCGGATGTCGAGCGTGTCGAGCGTGCCGTCGATGCACGCGTCGATCACGTCGAGGAAATCGGTCTCGAGGCGCGGCAGGACGACCTGCGTCTCCGGGTCGCCGAAGCGGCAGTTGTACTCGACGACCTTCGGGCCGTCGGGCGTGAGCATCAGCCCGAAGTAGAGGCAGCCCGCAAACGGCCGCCCTTCGGCCTGCATCGCGCGGATCGTCGGCAGGAAGATGGTCTCCATGCAGACTTTTGCGACGGCCTCGGTGTAGTGCGGGTTCGGGCTGACCGTGCCCATCCCGCCGGTGTTGAGGCCCTTGTCCCCGTCGAGCGCGCGCTTATGGTCCATCGAGGAGACCATCGGCACCACGGTCTTCCCGTCCGCAAACGAGAGCACCGTGACCTCCGGGCCGGTCATGAATTCCTCCACGACGACGCGGTTGCCCGACGCGCCGAACGCCTTGTCCTCCATGATCGTCTTCACGGCTTCCTTCGCTGCGGCGAGATCCTCCGCGATCAGCACGCCCTTCCCGAGCGCGAGGCCGTCCGCCTTGACGACGATGGGGAACTTGTTGTTTTCTTCGATATACGCGACCGCCTTCGCCGGGTCGTCGAACGTCTCATACGCGGCGGTCGGGATGCCGTATTTCTTCATGAGGTCCTTCGAGAAGACCTTGCTCGCCTCGATGATCGCGGCGTTCTTCCGC
This sequence comes from uncultured Clostridia bacterium, assembly GCA_947623765.1. GTDB lineage: Bacteria > Bacillota > Clostridia > Oscillospirales > Acutalibacteraceae > Hominenteromicrobium. Next base: position 13,585 of record CANQIG010000027.1, read on the forward strand.
GGCCCGAACGCGCGGATGCCCGCCGCCTCGAGCGCGTCGACCATGCCTGCGCCGAGCGGGTCGTCCGGCGCGACGAACACGAGGTCCACGGGGTTCTCCTTCGCGAACCGCACCACGCCCTCGATGTCCATGGCGCCGATCGCGACGCACTCGGCGTCCGCCGCGATGCCGCCGTTGCCCGGCGCGCACCAGATCTTCCCACAGCGCGGGCTCTCTTTCAGCTTCTTCACAACGGCGTGCTCGCGCCCGCCGCTTCCGATCACAAGTACGTTCAAATTCAAACCCCTTTCTTGGTTCTTTTTTCTTGTTCTTTTCTTAAAAAGAAAAGAACCAAAAGAATTTTTCCCTCAGCCGAGCGCCGAGTTTACTCGTTTCTCCGATCTTCCTGAGGAGCAACGATAAAGTCTTTTGATCCAAACTTTTCTTCCAGAAAAGTTTGGGAAAATCCCTTAGTGGTGGAACAGGCGGATGCCGGTGAACGCCATGACCATGTTGTAGCGGTTGCAGGTCTCGATGACGTTGTCGTCGCGGATGGAGCCGCCCGGCTCGGCGATGTACTGCACGCCGCTCTTGCGGGCGCGCTCGATGTTGTCGCCGAACGGATAGAACGCGTCGCTGCCGACGGAAACGCCGGAGAAGGTCTTAAGCCATGCCGCCTTTTCCTCGGCGGTAAAGACCTCGGGTTTCTCGGTGAAGAACTGCTGCCACATACCCTCGCGCAGC
>CANQIG010000028.1 GCA_947623765.1 uncultured Clostridia bacterium
ATCGCGGCGAGCGACCGCTCCACCTCTCCCGCAAAATCGACGTGGCCGGGCGTATCGATCAAATTGATCTGAAAGCCCCGCCACGAAAACGAGATCTGCGCCGCCCGCACGGAGATCCCCCGCTCCCGCTCGATCGGGAGCCAGTCGGTCTGTGCGGTGCCGTCGTCCACGCTGCCCGCGTGCCGCACCGCCCCGGCGCAGGCGAGCATCTGCTCGGTCAGCGTCGTCTTGCCCGCGTCCACATGGGCGAGGACGCCGATATTCAAAATTCGGTCCGCTGTCATGAAACGCACCCCGCATTCCGCCGCCGGACGTCCGCGTCCGGTGCGCCGCTATGCCCCGGGAAATCCATCCGCGCCCTGCGCCGAGGCCGCCGCGATCCGGGATTCGTCCATCAGCCGGACGCAGCCCTCCACGTCCGTCTCCCCGGAAAACAGCCGGTCCAGCGCCGCGACCACGTCGTCGCCGCTGTACCCGACGATCCTCGAGGCCGCCGTCGAGACGCGTTCCTTTTCGGAGACCGACGCGCGCGCGTCCGTCACCATCTTCGACTGGATGTTGGTGTTCTGCCCCTTAAAGCAGCTCACCGTGGAGATGCCGTCAAAGGCCGCATTGTAGTTTTCCGGCGTCGCGCAGAACGCGAGGAACTCCAGCGCCGCGTCGACCTTGTCGCCGTTCCGGTTCACCATCATCATGTTGAGGTTACCGCCCTCGAAGGACCCTTCCGCAGCGGTGTTCATGAACACGGGCATCAGCGCGAAATCCTCGACGGTATATTCGCCGTCCGCCTTGAAATCGGTGTAGAACCACGTGTCCCAGATAAACGTCATCACCGCGTCGCCGGAGGAGAGCGCGTGCCCGATGTCCGACCAGCCGCAGCTCCTGTAATCGGGGCCGAACCAGCCGGCTTTAGCCGCGTTCCCGATCCACCGCACCATATCCGTGACCGCCGGGATCTCCCCGTAGGTGATCTCGTTGCGGTTGATCTTTTCCAGCATCTCCGGGTCGTCCGCAAAGATCGGGTCCAGCCCGAACTGCGGCATCCAAGCGCAGCCGTTCCCCGGCCAGCAGATCGGCGTATACCCGGTCTCCGCGAGCACCTGGCAGAGCACGTCGAACTCCGCCTGCGTGGTTGCGGGCTTCATCCCGAGGCTGTCCAGGATCGTCTTGTTGTAGTAGCAGCCGGAGACGGAGCTCTCCCAGAACGGCAGCCCGAGCAAGTTGCCGTCGCCGTCGGTGCAATACGCTTTTGCGCTGTCCGTCAGGTCATCCACCCAGTCCTCACCGTTCAGATAGAGGAAATTCTCCGCCACGTCGAAGCGGCTGAGATCGGCGTTGTGAAAGTGCATGAACAGATCCGGCGCGTTCCCGCTTTGGAACGCCTCCGCCGCCTTTTGCTCATACTCCGAATCCTCGAACGCCCGGATCTCGAGCTTGTTTCCGGTCGTCTTCTCGTAGAGTGCAAAGATGCTCCGCATATAGCTCTTGTTCAGGTCGCTGCTCTTTCCCATGACGGTCAGGGAAACGCCCGAGCCGCCCTTCGCGCCGCAGCCAGCCGTCAGCAGCAGGGCCGCCAGCAGAGCGAGCAGCAGATCTGCCCATCTTTTCCGCATTTGAATACCTCCATCTGTAAGACGCGCGTCATGCCTCTCCGTCTTTCCGCCGCAGGAGCCTCCCCACCGGCTCGCGCACGGCGTTCATGTCGATCGGCTTCGCGAGGTGTCCGTCCATCCCCGCGTCGAGCGCGTTGCGCACATCCTCCGCGAACGTGTTCGCGGTCATCGCGACGATGGGCACCGTCTTTGCCTCGGGATGCGCCGAAGCGCGGATCGCCCTTGTCGCCTCATACCCGTTCATCACGGGCATCTGTACATCCATCAGGATCATATCGAAGTGACCCGGCGCGGACGATGTGAACCGCTCGACCGCCTCTCTGCCGTTCACGGCGAGCTCGCAGCGCGCGCCCTCCATGTCCAGCATCTCGGTCAGGATCTCGGCGTTCAGCTCGTTGTCCTCCGCGACGAGGAACAGTCTGCCCTCCATCACACGCGCCTCGACGGGCGCGTCCACCTTCTGCTCTGCAGTCTTGAGGAACAGCGGCTTTAGCGTGTGCCAGAAGGAGGAGACAAAGAACGGCTTTGCAAGGAACGCATTGATGCCCGCGGCCCGCGCCTCCGTTTCGATCTCGGTCCAGTCGTAAGAAGTCAGCACGAGGATCGGAACGTCCGTCTGCAGCTGTTCGCGGATCTTCCGCGCGGCCTCCACGCCGTCCATCCCCGGCATCTTCCAGTCCAGCAGGATGACGTGGTAATCCTCGCCGCGCCGGTGCGCCTGCACTGCGGCCTCCACCGCCGCCGCGCCGTCCGTCACGCAGGTGAGCCGCACGCCGCTCCCGCGCATCAGCTCCTCGATATCGAGGCAGATCTCCTGCTCGTCGTCCGCAACGAGCATCCGGGTGACCTTCTGGCGGTACCACGCGTCCGTCTCCTCCTGCTCCGGCAGGACGAACGACATCTCCACCGTAAAGACGCTGCCCTCCCCGGGCTTGCTCTGCACTTGGATGATCCCGCCCATCAGGTCGACGAGGTTCTTCGTGATCGCCATGCCGAGGCCCGTCCCTTGGATCTTGTTCGTGACGGAATTGATCTCCCGGCTGAACGGCGCGAAAACCTTCTTCTGGAACTCCTCGCTCATGCCGATGCCGTTGTCGCGCACGGTGAAGCGCAGCTTCACATACTGCGGCGCGGTCTGCGGGAGCTCGGAGACCGTGAAATCGATCTTCCCGCCCTCCGGCGTGTACTTGACCGCGTTCGAGAGCAGGTTGATGAGGATCTGGTTCAGCCGCAGCTTGTCTCCGATCATCTGCTCCGGCGGCGCGCCCTGTACGTGGACCGTCAGAGTCTGGTTCTTCGCCGCTGCCTGCGGCATCAGGATGATGTTCAGCTTCTCCAAAAGCTCCGGCAGGCTGAACCGGTCCACATTGAGCGAGGTCTTGCCGCTCTCGATCTTGCTCATGTCCAGCACGTCGTTGATGAGGCTGAGCAGGTGGTGGCTGGAAGCCGTGATCTTCCTCGTGTATTCGCGGACCTTTTCGGGCTGGTCCGCGTCCTTTTCCAGCAGCGTCGAGAACCCGACGATGGCGTTCATCGGCGTGCGGATGTCGTGCGACATATTGGAGAGGAAGTTGCTCTTCGCCTCGTTTGCGCTGCGCGCGGCGGTCAGCGCGTCCTGCAGCTTCTGGTTCATCTGCCGCTCCTGCGTGCGGTCGGAAAGCACGATGACATACTTCCGCACGCCCTGCAGCTCCATATGGTACACCGTCATCCGGTACCAGCGGCGTTCGCCGGTATTCTGGTGCATATACTCGCACTCCCAGAGACGGTTCTCATTCAATGGGATCGCTTCCAGCTCCGCTTTCGGGATCACCACATTGTAGTTGACCGCGCATTTCTCCATCACGCGGATGTCCCTGCGCGCCTCCTCCAGCGGGATGCCCAGCAGCCGTTCGAGGTTCGGGCTGATGTAGTCCACCTGCTGGTCCGCGGCGTCGAGCATGATGAAGATGTCGTCCACGTTGTTGGAGAGCACGTCAAACATACGCTCCCGATACTGCAGCTCCGTCCGGCTCTTCCGGGACTGCGCGTAGCTGCGCATCGCGAGCAGCGCGATCACCGCCGCGCCGACCAGCAGGAAGATCACGATCAGCACGTTCGTCGTGATCTGCTGCACGGAGAGGAAGCCCGCGCTCGCGGCGCTCTGCGGCACCGAGCTGAGCAGATAGAAATCCTGATACCCCACCGGCTGATACAGCACGCAGTGGTCCACATCGCCGATCCGGCACTGCACGGTGCCGGAAGCGCCGTCGAGCCAATCCTTCTGGATCTTTTCCAGCACCGCGTCGCTCAGATCAGACGCCGCCTTTAGATAGACGAGATAATTCTCAAAGACGCTGCCGCCGCTCTGCGTGGAGAGCAGCACGCTGCCGTCCGTGCGGATCACGAAGCATTTGGCCTTCCCGGCGAACGCGTCCACATTCAGGGAACTTGCCATATCCGCGTTCGTATAGCTCACCGCGATGGCTTCATACGCGAAGCCCTCGTATGCGCCGGGCTCCGCCGGCGCGGCGAAGACTGTGATCTCCTGCCCGTTGGCTCGCTTCTCCCCGGCCATGACCGGTTCCCGCTTCTCAAGGAGCGCGGCCCAGGTCTCCTCGCCGAGATCGAGCGTCTCCTCTTCTCCCTCCACCGTCAGGGCGTCCCCGTCCCCGGAAAGGAAATAGAAGTCCGAAAATCCCCAGAACCGCCGCTTCCCCTCGAGGTATTCGGCGACTTCACTGTCCGTTCCGCCGTTCCCCGTCACGGAAAGGTATTCGCCCCAGCCGTCCAGAAGCCCCCAGTTGCGCTCGACAAACGTGCCGAACGCCCGGTTGACCTGTCCGTAGATCTCTCCCAGGTAGCGCGTGCTGTCCTCGTAGATCTGCCGGGAGATGAAGTTGAAATAAAACGTCCCGATCAGGATCGCGATCGCAAAGGCCGCGCAGACCAAAAGAAAGGGCAAGATTTTCCGAAGCCGCGTTTTCATAGGTTTTCGTACTCCTTAAATACGGGTAAACTCACATCTCGAGCATTCTGGCGCGCCTCTGATACATATCCAGATACGCCTCTTTTTTCCAGCTGTCCAGCTTTTCGGCGAGCTGCGCACGCCGCACGGGAGAGCGCAGAAGGTCCGCCACAAACGGCGCGTACCGGCTGCCGCTGCCCTCCAGGATCTGCGCGCAGGCCGCGTCGAACGGGATGATCGGCCGGTACCGGCTGAAGGTATCCCCTGCGGTCCCCGCCAGCACGTCCGCCGCGGCGACGATGCAGATGATCGGCCGCATCGGCGATTCCCGCACGGAAAAGTCCGCGGGATACCCGCCTTTTTCGTCGTAGCTGCGGTGGTGGCCGCGCGCGACGTCCGCAAGGGCCGCCGTGGATCCATGCCGGCCCAGCAGCTGTCCGCCAAGGAACGCGTGCAGCTGCAGGAGCGCCTCCTCCTCCTCGAAAAGTCCCCGGCAGGCCGCGTTTTCGAGGTTGAAGAAATAGATCATGCCGAGATCGTAAACGCGCCCGGCCCGCTCCGCGAGATCGGCGAGCTCCCGGTCGCGCCAGACGACGTCCTTCACGCTCTCGCAGCCCGGCAGACCGACGAGCTGCTCCGGGCATTCGTCCGCCGCCCAAAGCGTCATCTCGCGCGCGATCTGTCCGGCGATCCACATCCGCGCGTATGTCGCCGGATGGATCGCCGCAAAAACATTCTGGATCATGTCATAATACGGGAGACCGCAGTCTTTTTCCCGGTAAACCAACACGAACTGCCGGATCGACATGACGGCGCTGTCGCTCTGTCCGTCCAGGGAAATGCGGATCAGCCAGCGGAAGAACCGCTGCGTCATGCGTCTCGCTCGGAGGGCGATCTCCTCCGCGTAGCGGCTGTCGCCCGTCAGTGTTTTGGAATATTCCAGAAAATACGCCGGGGCGCTCGCGTGGGTAAAAAAGCTATAGCCGTCGGAATCGCTGTCGTCCCGCGTCGTCGAGAGGCTATATAGCCCCTCGAGAAATTCCGGCAGGAGCATCGCGCCGCAGTGATACCGCGCCGCCATATACGCGTACTGCCAGCGGGGGTTCAGCGGTTCCCCGCGTTCCCGCGCGGCGCGCAGCTGTGTTTCCTGTACGATCTGCGCCGATTCCAGCACCAGCGCATACGCTTCCGGGCCAACGTTTCCCTCGCGCAGGTTCCCGAGCAGCGTCGTACACTCCTGATGGCTCCGAAACAGGTAGGTGTCCCAAGGCAGCGAGGGGGTCTTCGCGCGGACCTCCGGGTCGGAGAGGACCTGGATGGACCTTTTTACGGCGTTCAGCTTCGCCTGCACTGTCGCCGGGTCGACCACCTGATAGCTCAGCGGGATATTCCCCATGCAGCGGTGGATATACCCGCGTGTCTCCGGGTTCGTGATGTCGTCATATTCCGTGTCGTAATACGACGCGCCCTCCGCGAAACACATCCGCATCCGCGTTACATATAGCCGCACCGGGCTCGGGTTCAGCATCGCCTCCATGCTGAACAGCGACAATCCCACAAGATACAGTTCCTTGATGATCATATCCCGATCCGCGCGCCGTCTGGCCCATTCCAGAAGCGCGAGATGGATCCGGTAATGCAGGCCGACGTCCTGCATATCATAGCCGGTCATGAGCTTTCCCGCGAACGCTTCGATGGACCGCACCTCTTCCTCCGGGGCGCCGAGGATGTTGTCCAAAACCGGGAACAGTCCCTCGCGCAGGAGCTGCGTCCCGCGCTCCACAGCGGCGCGCGCGGCGTGGTTCGCCTCCCACGCGGCCTTGCTAAAGGATTCCGGGTCCCGGCGGTCCGCAAGAGAGCCGGAGAACTCCGTCACGGAACGGAGCAGCGCCAAATATTCCTCCTGATACGGCTTCATGCGTTCGCCCCCTTCTTCGCGCCGGCCGCTTCCTCTTTCAGGAAGCGCGTCATGGCGTCGGAAAGGCTCTGCAGGCTCACAGGCTTCGGAACATGGCCGTCCATGCCCGCCTGCCTGCACGCGCGGATATCCTCCACGAACGCGTTTGCGCTCATCGCGACGATGGGGATCTTCCGGCTGTCCTCCCGCGGGAGGCCCCGGATGGCCCGCGTCGCCGCGAGCCCGTCCATGACGGGCATCTGGATGTCCATGAAGATGAGATCGAACCTGCCCGGCTCCGCGTCCCGGAAGCGCTCGAACGCCTCCTGGCCGTTTTCGGCACACTCGACGGTCGCGCCGAGCATCCCGATCAGCTCGGTGCCGATCTCCCGGTTGATCTCGTTGTCCTCCACGAGGAGGATGTGGAAGTCCTTAAAGCTCTCGCCGTCATCCTCGCCGGACCGCGCCTTCGCGGCTTTGCCCTCCGGCGTACACGCGAACAGCGTCTCGCCGAGCCGGGAACGAAACAGGGGCTTTGGGATGAACGCCGTCACGCCGTTCTTTTTCATCTCGTCCGAGGAGAGCGTCCACTCATAGGTCGACATCACAAAGATCGGGACGGTGCTGCCAAGCATCGCGCGCATTTCCCGGCAGGTCTGCACGCCGTCGACGACGGGCAGCCGCCAGCCGAGCAGGATCGCAAAATAGTCCTTGCCCGCCATATGCGCCTCGAGGGCCTTATCGTTTGCCTCCCAGCCCGTTTCGATCGTATCGCATTCCATGCCGAGGTCCCCGAGGATCTCCCGCAGGTTCTGAAGCGCGGGCTCGTCGACGTCGGCCGCGAGGACGCGCAGACCGCGCAGCGCCTCGAACCCGTCCTCCGTCTCCTGTTCCAGCTCCAGCGGGAGCGTCACGTTGAACCGCGTGCCGCGCCCTTCTTCGCTCTCCACCGTGATCTCGCCGTTCATCATCTTAACGAAGTTGTGCGTGATCGCCATGCCGAGACCCGTCCCCTCGATGCGGCTGACGTTCCTGTCCCGCTCGAAGGGCTGGAAGATCTTCTCCAGGAACGCGGCGCTCATGCCGATGCCGTTGTCCTGGACCGTAAATTCATAGTATATGTAGTTGCGGTCGGCGCTGCCCGCGCTGCCGGTCTCCCGGACGCTCAGCGAAATGGTCCCCTCCTCCGGCGTGAACTTCACCGCGTTGGAGAGGATGTTCAGCAGCACCTGCTGGATGCGCAGCTCGTCGCCGCGCACCCGCTCGTGACGGACGCCGGTGAAATCCAGCTCCACCTTCTGGCGCTTCCGGTCCGCCTGCGGGCGGAACACCGCCATGAGGCTGTGGAGAAAATCCGCCATCGCGAACGGCTCGCTGGTGACCGTCATCTTGCCGCTCTCGATCCGCGACATATCCAGAATGTCGTTGATGATCCCGAGCAAGTGCCGCGAGGACAGCCCGATCTTTTCGAGGCAGTCCTCCACGCGCCCGCGGTCGTCCAGATGCGCCTCGGCGATCGTGATCATCCCGATGATGGCGTTCAGCGGCGTGCGGATATCGTGCGACATATTGGAGAGGAAATCCGTCTTCGCGCGGTTCGCGGCGTTCGCGGCGTCGAGCGCGCTCTTGAGCGCGGCGTTCGCCGCCTCGATCCTCTGCTTCTCCCGGACCAGATCCTCCGTCGCGTCCCGGAAGATGACCAGCAGTCTGTCCCCGGGATACGGCGCGATCCGCGCGACGATCTCCCTTCCCTGAAACGGGCCGCGCCAGCGCTCGGCTCCGGCGGAGATCTCCGGTTCCAGCAGTGCGAGGAACGCGTCCTCGCCGCCGCTCAGGAGGCCGACCGCCGCGGCGTTCAGATATTCTGCGCGCAGTCGTCCGCCCTCCTCCCGAAGCATCATTATCGGGGACGGCGCCGGATCAAAATACGCTTCATAGCCCTGCAGCTCGTCCATTGCTTCATTACCCCCTTCCCAAAAACGGGGAAACCAAACCCTTTTCCTGTAAACTCCAACCCAAAACCGGGATCCTTTCCGGGCCCATCGCTCTTACAAAGGATCGCCGTCGTCCTTCGGAACGTCGGACAAATGCGCCACCAGCACCTGGATCAGCTTGTCCACGTCGATCGGCTTTGCCACATGGTCGTTCATGCCGCTCTCGAGCGCCTTGCGGCGGTCCTCGTCGAACGCGTTCGCCGTCATCGCGATGATCGGCACGGAGGCGAGCTGCGGGTCCTCCAGACGGCGGATCGCCTTGGACGCCGCGTAGCCGTCCATCACAGGCATCTGCACGTCCATCAGCACCAGCGCGTAATAGCCGGGCTTCGAGGCGCGCATCTTTTCGACCGCCTCGCTGCCGTTGCACGCGGTTTCGATCAGGAACCCGCTCTCCTCGAGCAGCTCCTCGGCGATCTCGCGGTTCAGCTCGTTGTCCTCCACCAACAGCAGGCGCAGGCCGCGCAGATGCGCCGCGGGGTCCGGCTCCGCCGGCGCCGCCACAGGCGTCTCCGGCTTTCCGATCGCGCTGATCAGCGTGTCGCGCAGGTCGGAGAGGAAGATCGGCTTGTTGCAGAACGCCGTCACGCCCGCCTTCTTCGCTTCCTCCTCAAAGGCGGTCCAGTCGTACGCTGTGAGGATGATGATTGGCGCGCGCTCGCCGACCATCTTGCGGATCTGCCGCACGACCTCGAGGCCGCTCAGATCCGGCAAAGCCCAGTCGATAATATAGGCGTAGAATTCATCGCCCATCTCCACCGCCTGCCGCGCGCGCAGCACGGCTTCCCTGCCGTGCATACACCATTCGGCGCGCATCCCGATCTGCGTGAGCATCTTCGTCACGCTGTCGCAGGTGGCGAAATTGTCGTCCACCACAAGCCCGCGCACACCGGCGAGCTCCCGGATCACCGTGACCTTCTTGGAATCGGACTGCAGTCGGAACGTAAAGCGGATGATGAACTCGGTGCCGTGTCCCTTCTCGGTCTGCACCTCGATCGTTCCGCCCATCGTATCGATGATGCTCTTGGTGATCGCCATGCCGAGGCCGGTCCCCTGGATGCCGCTGACGGTGGAGGTGCGCTCCCGCTCGAACGGCTCGAAGATATGCTTCACGAACTCCTGGTCCATGCCGATGCCCGTGTCCTTCACCCGGATCTCATACAGGCCGTAGCCCGTCGGCGCGCCGGGCTTCTGCTGCACCATCAGAGAGACGGAGCCGCCCGCCGGCGTGAACTTGATCGCGTTCGAGAGCAGGTTCAAGAGCACCTGATTGACATGGAGCTTGTCGCAGTAGATGTCCTCGTCGACCACATCCAGCGTATCCATGAAGAAGCTGATCTGCTTCGACTGCATCTGCGTCTGGATGATGTTGCGCATATCCCGGAAGATGTCCGAGATGGAGCAGGGCTTTTCCTCAATGTTCAGCTTTCCGGATTCGATCCGGCTCATGTCGAGGATGTCGTTGATGAGGCTGAGCAGGTGGTTCGAGGAGGAGAGGATCTTCGCAAGGTACTCCTGCACCCGGGGCTTGTTGTCGATATTCGTCTCCGCGAGCGTCGTGAACCCGATGATGGCGTTCATCGGCGTGCGGATGTCGTGGGACATATTCGAGAGGAAGGTGGACTTCGCGCGCTCGGCGGCTTCTGCCTTTTTCAGCTTCTCCTCGAGCACCGCACGCTCCACGGCCTCCACCATCGTGCGCTTCGCCTGCCAGTAGATGAACATATAATAGAGCGCCACGGCGATGCACATCAGCACGCCGACGATGAGGAACACGCGCTGCACCGCGAAAACGCTCGCGAACGCCTCGCTTTCCGGGACGTCGATTGCGACCGACCACTTATTGACGCCGACCGGCGCGTAGTACATATGCTCCCAGCCGTCGGTTCTCGGCGTGCGGTAGACGACGTAGCCGGACTTCATGTTGGCAAGGTCAGAGATGTAGTCCTCCCAAGTCTTTTCGCCCTTCGTCTCCCGGCCGTAGTCCTCTCCGGAGTAATCGGCGATATTCTCGAGCGTGTCGTGCCACGTGTCGACGAGAAGATCCCCGGAACGCGTGTCGATGATGTAGATGTACGCCTTCGCGTTGTAGATGTTGTCGATGTTGAGACTGTCGGCCAGCGTCTCCAGATCCGTGATGCCGTAGAGCAGCGCGACAGTCTCGCCGTCCTGCACGATCGGCACAAAGTGCCGCAGGATCGGCTTCCCGGTCGCGAGGTTGTACATGCGGTTCGAGATGTGCTCGCCGAGCGGCGCCTCCTTCTCGAAGGAGAGGCCGCTGTCCTCCGACGCCTGGGAGACCGTGCCGTCCGAAGACAGGATGCGGTTGTCCGGCAGCAGAACGCTGACTTTCATCGTCTCGAGCAGCGGATTCGTGGTCTGCATGATCTCGAGCGTGTCCTCGATGTCGAGGTTATCCACCTGCGAGATGATCTTCGCCGTCGAGTTCAGAATGCGGCTGTCGCGCTCCAGCTTCGAGGTGATCTCCTCAATGGTGGTGTTCGCGCCCTCCTCCAGTCGCTTGTAGGACCGCGCCCGGATGCTCACGCTGATCTGAAAAAACGCCGCGACGAACAGCACCGCGATGACGACCGTCAAACCGAGCGTCGCCGCGATGTTGCTTCCGTTAAAGAGGCGTTTTTTCATCGACTTTTCGTTTCTCTTTCCCAAAATCGGACCGTTCCCTTTCCTGCGTCAGAGCTCCGCCTGATACGCCCGAATGGCGTTCACCGTGCTCTCATAATCCTCTTTGACCTTCGCGAACAGGGCGTCGGTGTCGGTCTGCCCGGCGCGAAGGACCTCGGTCAGCGCGCTGCTGGATTCTGCCAGCACCGAAAAGCTCAGGTTCTGGCACATCCCCTTGATCGTATGTGCGGCGCGGAACGCTTCTTCCATGTTCCCGCTTTCCAGAGACTTGCAGAGGAGATCGTAGCTGCCGTCGTCCAGAAACTTCAGCACGAATTTCTGCAGCAGCCGCTCGCTGCGCAGGCGGCCGATGGCGTCGTTGTAGTTGGCGCCCATATTCTCGTAACAGGTTTGCAGTGTCATGATGATCCTCCCTTTCACGCCTTTTCTCCGGATGCGTCTTCCGGTTCGACGTCCAGCAGATTTTGCAGAGACGGTTGATAGAAGCGGTACTGATGCTTGCCGCCGCGCTTTGCGGCATAGAGCGCGATGTCCGCCGCGTGGTACAGCGACTGATATGCCAGGCCGACCTCCTGCCCCAGGGCCACGCCCATGGAGACCGAGACCGCGTGCCTTTCAAATGTAAAACAGAGGTTCCTGAAAATACGGTCGATGGTTTTCTCGATATCCGTATTGTATTCCAGGAAGATGAAAAACTCCTCTCCGCCGGCGCGGCAGCAGATATCCGTGCTGCGGACGCTGTTCTTCATGCGACGGGCGAGCTGCTGGAGCACCTTGTCTCCGAACATATGCCCGTACAGGTCGTTGATGACCTTGAAGTCGTCGATGTCGATCTCCGCGAGCGCGTAGTGGCTGCCGGGATTGTCCTGCATCCTCAGCTCCATGCGCTCCTTCGCGCTGGTCCGGTTGATGAGCCCGGTCAGCGGGTCGCGCGCGGCCTTCTGCTCGAGCTCCTGCAGCTTCATGTGGGTGTCGTGGATGTCCATCACGATGCCGAGCGCGCCGTCGAACTTCGGCTCGGTGTCCTCGGACCACAAAGCCCGCGTGACGATCCTGTGCCAGCGCGTCGCGCCGTCATAGTGCAGCGCACAGTCGAACCGCGCCTCCGGCTTTTCCGGCGTGGAGGAACGCAGACGCCGCGCGACCTCGTCCCAGACCTTTTTGTCGATGACCTCAAAGACCTTCTCGTTGTTGCGCGGGTCCATGATGATCTCGTCGAGCCCGAGCTTTTTCGCGCCGCGCGCCGAGATCGAGATCATCGGCGGCGAAGCCGTATACTCGAACTGGATCGTCTCCGTCAGGGAGGCGAAGAAGCTGTTGCGCATCCGCTCGCGTTCCAAAAGCTGCAGCGTGCGCCGCGAAGCGCCGCCCTCGCCCCGGAGCATTTCATCGGAGATGCTCCGCAGCTTCCGCTGCCGCACCTCCTCCACCGCGCCGTGGTCAAGCGCCGTCCGCAGCCGCTCGGCGTTCTCCTCGAGGCATTCCAGAAGGAAGGGGTTGAACGCGCCGCACTCCCCGTTCACGATCATCCGAACCGCCTCCTCGTGGGAGAACGGCGGCTTGTAGACGCGTTCGCTGGTCAGTGCGTCGTAGACGTCGGCCAGCGCCACCACCTGTGCCGAGATCGGGATCTCGTCGCCCTTCAGCCCGTCCGGGTACCCCCTGCCGTCATACCGCTCGTGGTGCCAGCGGCAGATCTCATACGCGACCTTGACGAGCGGCTCCTGCTGGTGTACCGGCAGCCTCGAGAGCATCTCCGCGCCGACGGCGGAATGTGTCTTCATGATCGCGAACTCCTCGTCCGTCAGGCGGCCGGGCTTATTGAGGATCTTTTCGTCGATCGCCATCTTCCCGATGTCGTGCAGGGACGACGCGGTGCTGATAAGCGATATATCGGCCATGGTGAGGTGATATTTGTTCGTTTTCGCTATGAGCCTGCCGAGAAGCAGATCGGTCAGGTTGCGCACGTGCAGGATATGCAGGCCGCTCTCGCCGTTGCGGAACTCCATGATGTGGCTGAGGATGTCGATCATCAGGTCGCTCTGGCGTTCCTTCTCGTAGACCTGCTCCTCCACCATGCCGATGAGCCGCTTCTGCTTCGCGTAGAGCAGCAGCGTATTCACCACTCTGCGCTGGACGATCAGCGCGTCGAAGGGTCGCGCGATGAAGTCCGTCGCGCCGAGCTCGTACGCGCGCTCCACCTGGTCGGAGCTGTTCTCTGCAGAGATGATGATGACCGGCACGTTCTTGATCCAGCCGTTCTGGTTCATCGCGTCCAAGACGCCGAAGCCGTTCATTCTGGGCATCACGATGTCCAGAAGCACCAGAGAGAGATCCATCGCCTGCTTTGAGAGGATGGAGACCGCCTCCACGCCGTCTTCCGCCTCCAGCGTGTCGTAATCGTCGCTGAGCATATCGACGAGAATGGAGCGGTTCATCTCCGAATCGTCCACGATCAAGATCCGTTCCTTTTGTTCCTTTGACATATTCTCCTCCTGCTGCGCCGGACCAAACAGTCAAAAGTTGTCCCCGTGACCGGCGTCCGTTTTCTGAAAAGTTTCCGGTACTGCATATACCGCAAAGCATAAAACACCACTTTACTATTTATTATACCGGTTATCGCATCCAAATGCAAGACTTTTCCCAAGGTTTTGTCTTTTGGACCGCTCTTTTTGCGCCGAACGCGGACCGACCGTGCAAGGCGTAAAAATTTCTTGCGTTTGAGGGTTTCCTGTGCTATAATTCTCACATATAAACGAAGAAACGCGCGAATCTCCCCGTTTTTGCGGGGCTGCCGCGCGGACCGTTCCGGGGCGCACCCCGTTTTTGCCGGGGTTTTCCCCGCGAAAGGCGCTTTTTGAAAGGAGGCGGCGGCGTGAAACACAGAGCGATGCGCGGTCTTGCCATCTTCATTCTGCTTCTCGCGGCGCTTTTGCTTGCCGCGGCGCCGCAGGCGCTCGCCTCTTCGGCAGGGAAACCGCTGCCTCTGACGGAGGAGGAGCAGGCTTATGTTTCCTCTCATCCGTCGCTGCGGGTGGGCTTCGTGCAGGACCGCATCCCCGTCTCCTTCTCCGACGAGAACGGCCAGCTGGCCGGCATCAC
>CANQIG010000029.1 GCA_947623765.1 uncultured Clostridia bacterium
ACTTAACCTTAACACAGGTTCTTCCTATTCGCTACCTTTTTTTCCTTTTCTGTTACACATCATTGTAAACCCTACAAAACGGGTTTTACGATTTTTCCTTGCAGTTTTGTGCGCAAAGTGATATACTGGTAAATGTAAAAGTTTGCCTTTTCGTTTCCGTATGTTTTGTTCTTTTCTGCGGAGAATAACAGCATCTTTGAAAAAGGAGCCGTTCCCGCATGAAAGAAAACAGGAAAATGACCTATTCCCTGAGCGCGGAGGAATATGAGGATACGCCTTTAGAGGGGCAAAACGAACAGGATCGACGCATCCGGGAGACCGGGAGCGTCCTGACGCACGGAAAGAAGCATACTGTCCAGTGCCTGACGATCATCGGGCAGATCGAGGGGCATTATATCGCGCCGTCGCAGAACAAAACGACGAAGTACGAACACGTGATCCCGCAGATCGTCGCCGTCGAGGAGGATCCCTCCATCGACGGGCTGCTGATGATCCTCAACACGGTCGGGGGAGACGTGGAGGCCGGGCTGGCCCTCGCGGAGCTCGTCGCCGGGATGTCCAAGCCGACGGTATCGCTCGTTTTGGGCGGCGGACACTCGATCGGCGTCCCGCTCGCGGTCGCGGCGAAAAAGTCCTTTATTGCGCCGTCCGCCTCGATGACGATCCACCCGGTCCGGATGAACGGACTGCTGCTCGGCGTTCCGCAGACGCTGGAATATTTTCAGCGTATGCAGGACCGCATCACGAATTTCGTGACGGCGAACTCCGCGATCTCGCACGACCGTTTCATGCAGCTTGCGATGAACACGCAGGAGCTCGTGATGGACGTAGGCACGGTGCTCGACGGGGACGAGGCGGTCGCTGAGGGACTGATCGACGCGCTTGGCAGTCTGCACGACGCGATGGAGTGCCTCGATAAAATGATCGAAACGGAAAAGAAAAAGTCCGCCGCAAAATCAGCGAAGGCAAGAAAAAAGTGAATGAAAACGGCTTTTGCCGTTTACATATTGACGCGGGCCGAAATGCCGCCCGCCGAAAGGGGTACATAGTTATGTCCGTATGGGAAGCGATCATCCAGGGTATCGTGCAGGGGGCGACGGAATTTCTTCCGGTCTCCAGCAGCGGCCATCTCTCTCTGGCACAGCACATCCTTGGCGTCGAGGTCGACAGCCTGCTCTTTGACATTCTGCTTCATCTTGGAACGCTGATCGCCGTTTTGGCGGTCTATTATAAGCTGGTCATCCGGTTGATCCGGGCCTTCGTTCTGCTCGTGAACGATGTGATCCACAAGCGGTTCCAGTGGTCCTCGATGGACCATGACCGCCGCCTTTTGATGATGCTCATCATCGGGCTGGTCCCGCTGTTCCTGCTATTCCTTCCGGTCCCGGGAACGGGAATGAAGCTGAAGGATTTCTCCGAGCTCTGGGCTTCGGATTCCAACATTTGGGTGGAGGGTTTCTCGTTCCTTCTGACGAGCATCCTGCTGTTCCTCGGGATCTGGGCGATCAACAACCAGCCGACGCATGAGGTCCGCCGGAAAGACGGTACCGTCAAAGAACTGCGCGGGAGAACGAAATACCACACGGTGGACGCGGTCTGCGTCGGCTTGACGCAGTGCGCGGCTGCGGTCTTTCCGGGCCTGTCCCGTTCCGGCTCCACGCTTTCGGCAGGTCTGCTGCGCGGCATCAACCAGCAGACTGCGCTGGACTACTCCTTTGTTCTTGGGATCCCCTCCATTCTTGCCGCTGCAGTCCTCACGGTCTTTGACGCGGTCGGGCAGGAGGTGACGATCGGCGCGGGCGCGATGGTCGCGGGCGTCGTGACCTCCGCCGTGGTGGGATTCCTCGCCATCAAGCTGCTCAAATGGATCGTCACGACGAACAAGCTCCATATCTTTGCGTTCTATACGCTGGCGCTCGGCGCTGTTACGCTGATCATCGCGATCATCGAATCCGTGACCGGCACGAATCTCTTTACCGGGATACCGCTCTGAGGAGATGTTCCGCAGGGCCTTGGGAGGCCCTAGAAAGGACTGTATACATTTTGGCGACAAAAAAACAGACCGGCGGCAAAAAGACCGCCGCGAAGACGAAAAATACCGCGCGAAGACCGGCAAAATCCTCGGGACAGGCGAAGCGCGAGATGAGCGCGGAGCAGATCCGCTTGCGCAACCAGATGGAAGCGGTCCTCTGGTTCGCGGGCGCGATCCTCTTCGGATGCCTCGCGTTTATCCCCGGGGACAATCTCTGGCGCATCCTGCATGATTTCCTCCGGGGACTGTTCGGGAACTGGGGGATCCTCCTCGCCGTGCTGATGGCGTACATTGCAATCGGGAAGGCGATGGA
Organism: uncultured Clostridia bacterium; assembly: GCA_947623765.1. Taxonomy (GTDB): domain Bacteria; phylum Bacillota; class Clostridia; order Oscillospirales; family Acutalibacteraceae; genus Hominenteromicrobium. The sequence continues at coordinate 2,346 of CANQIG010000029.1, forward strand.
ACGGCAGTATCTGCGCGGCGGCGCGCGGCTCGTTCTCATCATCCTGATCCTCGCGTTCTGGTGCGCGGCGGTCCATGTGTTCACGGCCGACGCCGAATTGGACGGTTTGGACTTTTTCGGGATCATCACAAAGCTCTACACCCGCGGCGTGCAGACCGGCGGCGCCGGGTTGTTCGGCGGCCTGATCGGCGCGCCGATCGTCGCAGCGACAGGGCTGTTCTGTGCGCGGATCATCATCGTCATCCTGCTCTGCGTTTTTGTGATGCTGCTCACCGGGACGACGCTGATGCAGGTCTTCCGCGCAGTCTCCAAGCCCGCTGTGGCGATCCACGGTGCGGCCCAGCGCCACAGGGAGGAGCGGAGGATCCTCGAGGAGAACGCGGAAGCGGAAAACGAGGACGCTTTGCCGATGCATCCTGTCCGCGCTGCCGCGCCGGAGCAGGGGAAGCGGAGGTCCAGAAAAGCGGAAAAACTCGCGGGAGATAAAGCCTCCCGATTTATTTCCATGCGGGATGCAGATCCCGAAACCGAGTCTGTCATCATCCGCACGGAAGCGGACAGCGCGCCGGCGAAAAGCGAGTTCGGCAATACGGATCGTATCCTCTCCGCAAACAGCATCGTGCCGGATTTCTCCGTTCCCGCCGCGCCGATGGGAGCCGTCGAGTCGGCTGTTTCCACAGCGCAGGAAGCGGAAGGCTCCAAAGCGGAGCCGGAGCGCCCCGAGGAAGCGAACCGCTTTGAGACGGAGACGATCGAACCGGATCCGGCAACTGTGCCCCAACCCGTGACAGCAGCGGAAACTCCCGCGCAGAGTGAAACACCTGAAGCGTCGGAAAAGAAGGAAGAACCGCTGCCCGCGACCGACCGCCACGCGGCGGAGATCGCCGCAGACGCAGAGAAGGCGACCGCAGCATTTATGCAGAAGAAAGCCGAGGCGGACAAGCTGGAGGCGGCAAAGCCCGCGGAGATCCGCAGGGAGCGCCGGGAGTCCTCCTATATGTTCCCGCCGATCTCGATGCTGGCGGCAAGCAAAAAGGTTGACGCGAGCCTCGAGACGGAGGAGCTTCAGTCGAACGGAAAGAATCTCGTGGAGACGCTCAAGAGCTTCGGCGTGCAGACCAAGATCCTCGATATCGCACGCGGGCCTTCCGTCACGCGGTATGAACTGCAGCCCGCCGCCGGTGTGAAGATCAGCAAGATCACGAATCTCGCGGACGATCTCGCAATGAACCTCGCGGCGACCGGCGTGCGCATCGAAGCGCCGATCCCTGGCAAAGCAGCGGTCGGGATCGAAGTGCCGAATAAGACGAAAAGCGTCGTGCGGATGCGCGAGCTGATCGAGTCGAACAGCTTCGTCACCTCGCAGAGCCGTCTGACCGTGGCGCTCGGGCGTGACATCGCCGGGCAGGTCGTCGTGGCGGATCTCGCGAAGATGCCCCATGTGCTGATCGCCGGGACCACGGGTTCGGGCAAATCGGTCTGCATCAATTCGCTGATCGTCAGCCTGCTCTACAAATCCAGTCCGGACGACGTGCGGTTTTTGATGATCGACCCCAAGGTCGTCGAATTGGGGATTTACAATGGGATCCCGCACCTTCTGGTGCCGGTCGTCACGGACCCGCGCAAAGCGGCGGGCGCGTTGGGCTGGGCGGTCAACGAGATGCTCAAACGGTACCGCATTTTCGCGGAAAACAACGTCCGCGACCTGAAAGGATATAATACCCTCATCAAGACCAGCCATGAACTGGACGAAAACGGCGAACCGCTGCAGCCCATGCCGCAGATCGTCATCATCATCGACGAGCTTTCCGACCTGATGATGGCCGCCCCGAACGAGGTGGAGGACGCGATCTGCCGCTTGGCGCAGATGGCCCGTGCGGCGGGGATGCACCTCGTCGTCGCGACGCAGCGTCCGTCCGTGGACGTCGTGACCGGCCTGATCAAAGCGAACATACCGAGCCGCATCGCCTTCGCGGTGTCTTCCGCCGTAGATTCCAGAACGATCCTCGACGGCGGCGGCGCGGAAAAGCTGCTTGGGGCAGGCGATATGCTCTTTTCTCCGGTCGGCGCGCAGAAGCCGATCCGCGTGCAGGGGTGCTTCGTCAGCGACGGCGAGATCGAATCGGTGGTGGATTTTGTCCGCAGTTCTAAGGAAGTCGATTACGACCAGGCTGTCGCGGAGGAGATCGAGCGCAATGCCCTCGCGGAGGGCGGCAAGGTCTCCGGCGGGGATGCCGAACCCGAAGGGGACGGAGATCCGATGATGAATGAGGCCGTCAAGGTCGTCGTCGAGGCAGGACAGGCGTCTACGTCCCTCTTGCAGCGCCGCCTGCGGCTGGGCTACGCCCGCGCCGGACGGCTCATCGACGAGATGGAGCAACTTGGGATCGTCGGGCCGCATGAGGGCTCGAAGCCCCGGCAGGTCCTGATGACCTACGCCCAGTGGCTGGAACGCAATATGCAAAAACCGGACGATCCGAATGGATAAGAAAAAACGCATCCGGAAATGGGTGATCCGAGCTGTCCTGATAGCGGCTGTGCTGCTCATGGCGGTCGGCTATCTCCCCTTCGGGAAGACGTTCTGGCGCGGTGCCTTTGGCGCGTTCGGACTCTCCCATTTTACGGACGGGCTCTCCGAAGACGCGGTCCATATCCATGTGATCTCCGTCGGAAAGGCGGACGCGATCCTGATCGAGAGCCCCGAAGCGGATCTTCTGATCGACACGGGAACGGAGGACGCTGCGGAAACAGTGCTCCGGTACCTGCGGGCGCGCAGCGTGGACGCGCTGGACGCCGTCTGGATCTCTCATCCGGACAGCGACCACATCGGCGGCCTTGCTGCGGTACTGGGAAGCGTGCCGGTAGACAGGGTGTTCTTCTCTCCAACGGCGGAGGTTCCCGAGCGGTTTCGCGATCTTCCGGACCTGTATTTCCCAACGGCAGGGGAACACTTTGCGTACGGTTCGTTTTCGCTTGACGTTCTCGGGCCTGTCGCGGTCTATCCCGATCCGAACGATAATTCGCTCGTGCTCCGCCTCCTGTGCGGGAAGCGCTCCGTGCTGTTCTGCGGCGATATGGAGGAGAAGGCGGAACGGGATCTGCTCGAAAGCGGGGCAGCGCTCTCCGCAGACGTTTTGAAAGTGGCGCATCACGGCAGCGATACGTCCACTTCCGAAGCGTTCCTGCGCGCGGTTTCGCCGACATGGGCCGTCATTTCGAGCGGCGAAGACGGAAATCTTCTGCCGCGCAACACCGTCCTGAAACGTTTGCACGACGCCGGGGTCGCGGTATACCGGACAGATCTCGACGGCTCGGTGGTTTTTTCGATCGAAAACGATACGATAAAGATTCTCACGGAAAACGGAGGTTTACAGACTTGAAACAGCTGATCATCGACCGATTTGACGGAACGTACGCCATTTGCGAGGACAAAGACCGCGCTTTCTTTGCGATCGAGCTGGGCGAGCTGCCCGCGAACACGCGCGTGGGAGACGTTCTCATGATCTCCGACGATGGCGAGCTGCGCGTGGATGCCGAAGAAACGGAACGCCGCAGGAGCCGGATCGCGGAGAAGCAGCGCAGACTGCTGAATCAGTAATTTATCCTGGACTGGGAGGGTCGGCATGAATCGACTGGCATATATCTTGCGCTGCATTCTGCACATGGACTATCGCGGGCTTTTCCAGACCGTCGGAGAGGCACACAGGGCGTGCGGCAAAAACAGGATCTGGCTGTTCTTTGATATCGTGCAGTGCGGCTTCCGCTACGGTGCAGGATACAAGGACTATCTTCTCTGCGCCTTCTACGACCTGAACGACGCGCAGCGCGCCACGTACGTCACACGGGGGATCAACAATTCCATCGTCAGCCGCCTCAACGACCCCGCGTACTATTCGATCTTTGACAACAAACTCGAATTTTACAAACGGTTTGCGGACTATCTCCACCGCGACTGGCTCGATCTCTCCAAGACCACGGAGGAGGTATTTGCCGCCTTTCTCGAGAAGCACCCGACGGTCATCGTGAAGCCGGCGGATGCCTCCTGCGGGATCGGCGTCGAAAAGCTCTCTCTGGACAGCTTTGCAGATGCCGGCGAGATGTTCCGGGACATCCGGGAAAAAGGCGCGGCGATCGTCGAGGAGGCGGTCGTGCAGCACCCAGAGATGAACCGGCTGAACCCGGGCTCTGTCAATACGATCCGCGTCTATACGGTGCTTGTAAACGGGGAAGCGCACGCGGTCTATGCCTGCGTGCGGATGGGGAACAGCGACCGACCTGTGGACAACATCAACGCGGGCGGGATGTACTCCCCGGTCGATCTCGAAACGGGGCGCGTGACGTGCGCGGCCTGCGACAAGCAGCGCATCGTCTATGAGGTCCATCCGCGGAGCGGCTGCCGGATCGAAGGCTTCCAGATCCCGTTCTGGAAGGAATCGATCGCGCTTTGCTGTGAGGCGGCCCATGTGGTACCGCAGATGGGCTATGTGGGATGGGACGTCGCAGTCACGGAAAACGGGCCTCTTTTCATCGAGGCGAACAATATGCCCGGCCACGACGCGTTCCCACAGATGCCCTTACAGGCCCCGGACAAGATCGGCATTCTCCCGGTGTTTCAGAAATACATTCCCGGGCTTTAAGTCCCCGGCGAGGCGCACACAGACGCGGCATACCGCGCAGGCGGGAGCCGTGAGCGCGTACCAGACTATGGAGAACGGCAGGCAGATCTGACCGAAGAAGTTCAGGGGAAGATGGGAATAGTCCCAGACGCTGAGACGGAAAATGCGGTTCACCACGACGCCGAAGATGAGCTCCACGGCGGTGATGACGGCAGACCCCGCCGCGCAGCGCAGGGACAACCGCTTATTCGCCAGCTTTTCACAGCAGATCCGGTTGATAAGCACCATGCAGATCCCGCCCGCCAGAGCCATGGAGGTATGCGTGCGGCCGCGCCAGAGCATTTCGATGGTCGGGTATACACAGCACCCGAAAAGAAATATCATTCCGTTTTTCTTCATGACCGTCTCTCTTTTCCTGTTTGGTTCTGCTTTCAGTATGTGCAGGAAACAGGGCAGAATCGCAAGGCAATATCAAGAAAGTACGGATCTCCTTCTCTCTGTTTTGAGGGAGACAACAAATCACAAAGAAACGGACAACAAAATCCTCTGGACAGGCGCTGTTTTTCCTGTATAATAGGGAACAGATCGACAGAAAATCTATATTTGGAGGTAGACATCCCATGCGCATTCTTGTAACGGGAGGAACGGGCTACATCGGCAGCCATACCTGCATCGAGCTGCTGAAACGAAAGGAGTACGAGGTCACGATCGTCGACAATCTCTCCAACAGCAAGGCGCTTGTCGCGGAGAAGATCGAGGAGCTCGCGGGACGGCCCGCCCGCTTCATCGAGGCGGATGTGCGGGACCGCAGCGCGATGCACACGGTTTTCGCCTCGGAGCCGATCGACGCGGTGATCCATTTCGCGGGACTCAAAGCGGTCGGGGAATCTGTCCGTCTTCCGCTCAAATACTACGAAAACAATCTTGTCTCCACGCTTGTGCTCCTCGAAATGATGGAGGAGTTCAACGTGAATAACATCGTGTTCAGCTCCTCTGCGACAGTGTACGGCGACCCGGCAAGCGTCCCGATCCGGGAGGACTTCCCGCTCTCGACAACGAATCCCTACGGCACGACGAAGCTGATGATTGAGCGGATCTTGACGGATTACTGCGCGGCGCATCCCGATTTCAACGCGATCCTGCTCCGGTACTTTAACCCGGTCGGCGCGCACGAGAGCGGCCAGATCGGCGAAGATCCGAACGGGATTCCGAATAATCTTGTGCCGTACATCACACAGGTGGCACTCGGAAAGCTCGAGCGTCTGGGCGTCTTCGGCAACGACTATCCGACGCCAGACGGCACCGGCGTTCGGGATTACATCCATGTGGTCGACCTTGCGAAGGGCCATGTCGCCGCGCTGCAGAAGTTCGCGGAACCGGGCTGCGGCCTCAAGGTCTACAATCTCGGCACGGGAAAGGGCTATTCCGTTTTGGAGATGCTTCACGCCTTTGAAAAATGCGTCGGGCACGAGATCCCGTACGCGATCCTTCCGCGCCGCCCGGGGGATATCCCCACCTGCTACGCTGACTGCACAAAGGCGTGGGAAGAGCTGCACTGGAAGGCGGAGAAAACGCTGGAAGATATGTGCGCCGATGCATGGCGGTGGCAGACCATGCATCCGAACGGGTACGGTGACGAATGATGCGTTTGGTACTTGCTTCCTCCTCGCCAAATCGCAAGCAGATTTTGGAAAACGCAGGCATCGAGTTTATCACCATGACCTCAAACGCCGATGAGCACGCGGAGGGACTGGAGCCAGCGGAGCTTGTTTTGGAGCTTTCCAGAAGGAAGCTCGAGGCGGTCCTTCCGCGCTGCAACGCGGACGACGCGGTGATCACGGCGGACACGGTCGTTTCCGTCGAAGGAGAGATCCTTGGGAAACCGCATGATGCGGCCGAAGCCAAGCGGTTTCTGCATCTGCTCTCCGGACGCTTCCATACGGTCTATACGGGTGTACACCTCGCCTATCACGGGAGGTGGAGATGCTTCTGCCAGACGACGGAGGTCCAGTTTTACCCGCTCGAGGACCGCGAGATCGACGCTTATGTGGAGAGCGGCGAGGCGTTTGGAAAAGCCGGCGCGTATGGAATACAGGGTCCCGCCGCGCTCTTTGTGGAATCCATCAGCGGGGATTACAACAATATTTTCGGGCTGCCTGCAGCGCATCTGATGCGCGAGCTGAAGGAACTGCTTCACGAGTAGACAGGCGCAGCCGCGCCGCCTCCGGCGTATACTGAGGTATACCGGAGGTGGTGTCGCGTGCGCAGATCGCGTCGGTGGGGAAGACCCCATCGGAAACGGACGGCTTTTCTGATTTTGCTCGTCGTCAGTTTGGTGTTGTGCTTTGCGGAGCACCGCCTTTCCTCTCTGCGCGGTGAGATCCAGCGCGCCGCGCTGGAGAGCTTTGCGAGGGAACGCATCTCCGCAGAAGTGACCGAATGCCTGCAAGGGGCACCGGCGTTCGGAGCGGAAGATTTCAAACTCGATACATACGCACTCGCCAAGATCAAGGAAGACTTGACCGGGTCGCTGTGCGGCGCGCTCACGGATACAGTGACGGCTTGGGTACCCATCGGGAACCTGACAGGTGTCTCCCTCCTGAACGGCTTCGGTTTCTCCGTTCCCGTATTCTTCCGGGTGGAGGGAATGGCCGCGGTGGAATTTTCGAGCACGTTGGAGAGCGCGGGAATCAACCGGACGCGCTATGGCGTCACGATGCGGATCATCGCCAGCCTTTTCACGGATTCCCTCGCGTTCCCCGAGCCGGTCACCGTTTCGACGGAATACCCTCTGTTCGAGACGGTCACCAGCGGAGAGGTCCCGGAGTTTTACGCCGGACAGACGGGTTGATTGCGGATTTTTTCGGAAAAAGTAGGAGGAAGTAACGAGAGATGACGAAAGAACAGGCTGCGGAACAGATCTCGGCGCTTCGGAAAGAGATCGAGTACCACAACAGAAAGTATTATACGGAGGACGCTCCCGAGATCAGCGACTACGAGTATGATATGCTCTACCGCAGGCTCGAAAATTTGGAAGCGGCTTTCCCGGAACTGGAAACACCGGATTCCCCGACGAACCGTGTCGGCGCGGCGGGCTACAACTCCTTTGCCGAAGTCAACCACACCGTTCCTATGGAGAGCCTGCACGACTCCTTCTCCGAAGAAGAGCTGCGGGATTTTGACCGGCGGGTCCGTTCCGTGGTCGACGATCCCGTCTACGTGGTCGAGCCGAAATTCGACGGACTCTCCGTCGCGCTGGAATATGTGAACGGCGTCTATACGCGCGGGTCCACGAGAGGCGACGGGGTAACCGGAGAGGACGTCACGCTGAACATCGGGACGATCCGCTCCGTGCCGAAGGTGCTCCGCGAGCCCGTCCCCTTCCTTGAGGTTCGCGGCGAGGTCTATATGTCCGAGGAGAGCTTTGCCGCACTCTGCGCCCGGCAGGAACTGCTCGAAGAAAAGCCGTTCAAAAACCCGAGAAACGCGGCGGCAGGTTCCCTGCGCCAGAAGGACCCGAAAATCACGGCGCAGCGCAACCTGGACATCTTCGTTTTCAACATTCAGTCGATCCGCGGTGAGACGGTCTCCACCCACTACGACGCGCTGAAGCGCCTCGAAGCGCTCGGCTTCCCGGTTTCTCCGCTGTTTTGCCGGAGCGGGGACATCGACACCGTGATCGAGTGCATCCGGGAGATCGGCGACAGGCGGGGTGATTTCGCGTTTCCGATCGACGGTGCGGTCGTAAAGGTCGACAGCTTTGCACAGCGCGCGTCGCTCGGAAGCACGGCGAAATTCCCGCGCTGGGCGGAAGCATTCAAATATCCGCCCGAAGAAAAGGAGACGACGCTCCGTGAGATCGAGGTCTCCGTGGGCCGAACGGGGGTTCTCACCCCGACCGGCGTCTTCGACCCGGTCTTTCTCGCCGGAACGACCGTGACGCGCGCGATCCTCCACAATCAGGACTTCATTTCAGAAAAGGACATCCGCATCGGGGCGCGGGTGATCCTCAGGAAGGCGGGGGAGATCATTCCGGAAGTGGTCGCTGTCGTCTCGGTGCCGGAGGATTCCGAGCCGTATCGGATGCCCGAAGTCTGTCCTTCCTGCGGCGAGCGCGTCACACGGCTCGAGGGAGAGGTGGCGCAGCGGTGCACGAATCCCGAGTGTCCCGCGCAGCTCCTTCGGACTTTGATCCACTATGCTTCCCGCGACGCGATGGACATCGAAGGGCTCGGCCCTGCGGCAGTGGAACAGCTTGTCGAGGCGTTTTCCGTGCGCTCCCCTGCAGATCTCTACGCGCTCCGCGCGGAGCAGCTCGCGGAATTGGATCGTTTCGGGCAGAAAAGCGCGGAAAATCTTGTGGCCGCCATTGAAAAATCGAAGGGAAACGATCTCTCCCGGCTCCTGTTCGCGCTCGGGATCCCACATATCGGTGCCAAGGCCGCAAAGCTTCTCGCCGCTCAGTTCCGGAATATGGATGCACTCCTCGCGGCGGATCAGACGTCCGTTTCGGCGATCGACGGCTTCGGCGGGATCATGGCGGAATCGGTCTGCTCCTTTTTCGCCGGGCACGGCGCGAGGCAGCTCGTTGACGAGCTGAAAAGCGCGGGTGTCCGAATGACAGCGGACGATACCGTATCTGGGACCGGATTCCTCGGAAAAACGTTCGTGCTGACCGGCACGCTGCCGAACCTCACGCGCGCGGAGGCGACCGCGATCATTGAGAGCAACGGCGGCAGAGTCAGCAGCTCCGTCTCGAAGAAGACCTCGTTTGTGGTCGCCGGGGAAGCGGCGGGCAGCAAGCTGCAAAAAGCGGAAACGCTCGGCATCGAGATCCTCACGGAGGCTGAGCTTTTGGAAATGGCAAAAACAGAGAAAGGGTGAGATCCATGGAGGAAGAAAAAGATCTGGAACAGCTCGAAGACGCAGAGGGACAGGAGGATGCCGAGCCCATCGACAACGACGAAGATATCGACGCCTACATCCGGGATCTGACCGGACGCGGCGCGAAAGTCCCCGCTTCTGAGGAGAAGCCTGAGGAAAAAGAGAAACAGCCGGAACGTGAGATGTTCCGGGTGACCAGCCAGATCGGAGAGGACGACTACCGGTCGTTCATCTGGTATTCCACACTGCTGCGGCGGCACTGGGTCTTACCTATGTTCATCCTGATCCCGATCGTGAGCGCGTTCCTGTTCTCCTATCAAAGGGAGGAAGGGATGTTCTATACCGGAAACTTTGTGATCGCCCTGCCGCTCGTTGTTCTGATCCTCGCGGGGATCTTGGTGTTCCGCTGCACGCGGTGGATGTCCAGGATCCGCAAGAACAGCCCGGAACGGCTCCTCCTGACGGATACGACGATCGTTTTCATGACGGAAAGCGCGGTCAATATCCGGGAGGGCGCCCGGAACCAGGTGGGATATAAACATATGACCGAGGTGCATGAGACGAAAAAGCGCTTTATTCTTTACTTCGACAACGGGAAATCCATGCTGTTCAGAAAAGAGGACATGCCGGAGGACGTGTTGGCGGAATTCCGTCCGTTTATCAAGAGCAAGGTGCATCCGGTCCGGCTGATCCCGAAAAAGCAGTGAACAAATCGGCAGAGGATAAAGGGGGAGAAAAATGATCGTTTCTATGGAAGAACTCTACGGCGGTTCCGTCGGTGAGCAGAAGAAAAGATATGCCGAACTGGACGCTTTTTTCGGCAAGGTATTCCCGGGCGAGACGCCCGCAGCGCATTTCAGCGCGCCGGGGCGCACGGAGGTGGGCGGAAACCACACCGATCACAATCACGGCAGGGTCCTCGCGGCAGCTGTTGACCTCGACGTGATCGCCTCGGTTCGGGCAACGCAGGACAACGTGATCCGTTTGGAGTCAGTCGGACACAGGATGGATACCGTGGATCTCGGAGTCCTTGTGCCGCAGGAGGAGGAGCGGGAACACTCGGCTTCCCTGATCCGCGGGGTCGCGGCGAGGCTCTCCGAACTCGGGTACTGCGTCGGCGGTTTCCACGCCGTGACGACTTCAAAAGTGCTCAAAGGCTCCGGGCTTTCGAGCTCGGCAGCGTTCGAGATCCTTGTGGCGACGATCCTCAGCCACCTCTATAACGACGGGAATGTCGACCCCGTCACGGCGGCGCAGGTCTCGCAGTACGCCGAAAACGTTTTCTTCGGAAAACCCTCCGGGCTGCTCGACCAGATGGCCGCCTCCGTCGGCGGGTTCACGGCGATGGATTTCGCGGATCCGGCTGCACCGAAGGTGGAGCGGATCGATTTTGACCTTGCAAAGTACGGGTACGCCCTCTGCGTCGTGGATACCGGCGGGAGCCACTCGGATCTGACGGGGGAATACGCAGCCGTTCCCGCGGAGATGCGCTCCGTCGCCTCGTTCTTCGGAAAGGATTTTCTCCGCGACGTGGACGAAAGCGCATTCTATGAAAACATCCCGGCCCTCCGCAAGGCGGCGGGCGACAGGGCGGTGCTGCGCGCGATGCACTTTTTCGACGACGACCGCACCGTCACAAAAGAAGCGGAAGCGCTGAAAAGCGGCGATTTCGAGACCTTCCTGAAGCTCGTGACCTCCTCTGGCCACTCTTCGGAGACGCACCTGCAGAACGTTTATGCCTCGGGGAACCCGAAGGAACAGGGCATTCCGCTCGCGCTCGCGTTGATCGCAAAAGAACTCAACGGGCGCGGCGCGTACCGCGTCCACGGAGGCGGCTTTGCGGGGACCGTGCAGGCGTACGTCCCGCTGGAATCGCTGGGTTCGTTTCAAAAGCGTATGGAGTCGGTTTTCGGCGTCGGCTCCTGCTACGTGCTCCGCGTTCGGAGCGTTGGCGGCGTCCAAGTTTCCTGACCGAATTCCCGGCGTTTTCGCGCCGGGAATTTTGTGTATTTTCGGCTACTATATCTTGGAGAAAATCTGAATTATTTGTAAACAGCTTGCGCTTTTTTCAAAACTGTGGTATCATAGATATGATTTTTATCGCGGGGGTGTGTCCTTGTCTCCTGAATTGGATTTTACCCGGGAAGTCGCCGAGATCATGCGCGTTCGCGCCATGAACGGGAAGCCGAAAGCGCTGGTCCGCACATACGGATGCCAGCAAAACGTGGCGGACGGGGAAAAGATTAAAGGG
>CANQIG010000030.1 GCA_947623765.1 uncultured Clostridia bacterium
ATCGACGAGCTCGGCGCCGGCACCGACCCGGTCGAGGGCGCGGCGCTCGCCGTGTCCATCATCGAGGCGATGCGCGCGAAGGGCGCGAAGCTGATCGCGACGACGCATTACGCCGAGCTCAAAGCCTACGCGCTGAACACCCCCGGCGTCGAAAACGGGAGCTGCGAATTCGACGTGCAGACGCTCCGCCCGACCTACCGCCTCCTGATCGGCGTGCCGGGACGGTCGAACGCGTTCGCGATCTCCCGGCGGCTCGGGATGCCCGAGGCCGTCGTCGAGCGCGCGCAGGCGCTGATCTCCGAGGAAAACACCGCGTTTGAAGACGTCGTCGGGCGGCTCGAGGAGAGCCGCCGGGCGCTCGAGGACGAGCGCGAGGGCGCGGAAAAGGCGCGGCAGGAGGCGGAACACGCGCTTAAAGACGCCGAAGCGAAGCGCGCCGAGGCCGAAAACGCGGCGAAGCGCGCGATCGAGGAGGCGCGGCGCGACGCGTCCAGCCTCGTGCAGCAGACGAGACGGCAGGCCGAGGCGCTGCTCGACGAGCTCGAAGCGCTGCGGAAACAGAAAAACCGCGAGATGTCCGCGGAGGACAAGGCCCGGCTGCGCAGCGGCCTCAGAGATCTGGAGAAGACGAGCGACCCCGTGCGCGAGCGCGTGCCCGACGGGCCGTACGTGCTTCCCCGCCCGCTCGTCCCCGGGGACGAGGTGCTGATCTATGACCTCGACAAGACCGCCACGGTGATCGAGATCGCCGGGGACCAGGCGCTCGTGCAGGCGGGGATCGTCAAGACCCGCGTGCCGGTCGCGTCCCTGCGCCTGCGCGAGAAGGGCGGCGGCGCGAAAAAGACGCGCGGCGAGCGGAAAGTCACGAAGGACACCTCCGCCGCGCCCGCGCGCACCGAGCTCGATATCCGCGGCATGAACGTGGAGGAGGCCATCCTTGAGGTCGACGCGTTCCTCGACCACGCCGTCATGCAGAAGCTCGAGACACTCACCATCATCCACGGCAAGGGCACCGGCGTGCTGCGCAGCGGCATCCAGCAGCACCTGCGCCGCCATAAGGCCGTGAAGTCCTTCCGCCTCGGCACCTACGGCGAGGGCGAAAGCGGCGTCACCGTCGTCGAGCTCAAGTGAGAGGGGGCTCCGCCCCTTGATGTCACTTAAAGGTCGCGCCAAGGGGCGCTGCCCCTTGGAACCCCTTAAGGTCGCGCCTTTTTGAAAAAAGGCGCCCGAAAAACTTCATCCGGGCTCGACCGGGGGCTTGGCGAAATTTGGAAGTGCAGCGCTCCATCGGCGGCTTGCGGAAAACAGAGCCGAGCGAACCACTTCAACTGCGCCGAAAAACGCGGCGCTCCGCTTCCCGTCTCCCCCGGCGAAGTTCGCGAAGCGCAGGCAAAGCCCGTTTCGTTTGCACTACGCACGCTTGCGGAGAACAGGAGAACACCCCTTTCCCTCGCAGCACGCACGGCGCGGGTTGCGCGGAGATTCACTCGGCATCGGTAAGCGCGCGTCAGCGCGCGCCCCGCGACCTAAAAGTTCTTTTGCCTACTTTTCTTTCAAGAAAAGTAGGCTTGACATAGGGAGGGAATGGGCATAGAATATAGGTAGAGATTTGTTGAAAAACGAAAAAGGTAAGGTGATTGGAATGAGAAGAACAGAGCGGGACGGGACGAAACGCGGTTTGAAGCGCATCCGGCGCTTTGCGGCGCTGTGGATGGCGCTGCTGCTTCTTCTCACGGCGGGGCTCCCGGCCTTCGCGGAGGGGACCGATCCCGCCGGAGCGGACCCGACGAACACGGACGGCACGACGCCCGCGGGTCCGACGGTACCGGCGAAGCCGGAGAATTTCTACGTGTATGACAACGCGGGGGTCCTGAGCGCGGAGACCGAGCAGGCGATCCTGGACAAGGACGCGGAACTCAGCAGCCACTACGGGATCGAGATCGTCATCATGACGTTCACGACGCTCGGCAATACCAGCTCGAGCGCCTACCGGCAGTTTTCCGAAGACATTTACAGCGCCTGGGGCATCGGCGGCGCGGAGGACCGCGGCGCGCTCCTGATCCTCTATACGCAGGACGACAACTATGACGCGGTCGCGGGCGCACTGGGGCCGCAGTTCACGAAGGCCGGCCTCACGGAGCTGCACCAGAAGTATACCGAACCGAAATTCGCGACCGGCGACTACAATGGCGCAGCGCTCGACTTCTTCAACGCGGCGGCGGACGCGGCGGTCGCCTATATCGCCGGGGACCCCGTGGAGAGCAGCGCCCCGAGCTCCGGCGCGGAGGCGGCCGCGGGCAGCTCGAACGGCAGCTCGCAGAGCGCCGGCACGGCGGGCGGCCAGACCGGCACAGAGCAGAAGGAGGAGGGCAACCCGGTCCTCGGCGCGATCTGGACGGTCGTGAAGGTGCTCCTCGTCGTCGCGCTGATCCTCGCGGTGCTCGTCGCCGTGATCTATATCCACGGGCAGATGGTCCGGCAGAAGCGCCGCGCGGCCCGGAGAAACGGCGCGCGCAGCACTTCCGGCAGATCCTCGGCTTCGACGTCCCGGCGTCGGCCGGACGGCGCTTCGGAGCGCTCCGGGACTGCTTCGGACGACGACTACAAGTCGTTCTCCGACCGGTACGGCTCCTCCGGACGGGATGGGACGTGATTCACATAATCCGGGGGGTTGTTTAAGGATTTCCCGGGGAATGCAACAATATTTCTCAATTTTTGTCGAAAGGGCTTGAAAAGGCCACGGAAATGTTGTATAATAAATTTTGCGACCGTGCGCTGATTTTTGTCGCGTGCGGTCGAACTTCCGTGCCCGAAAAAATTCGGCAAAAGGAGATCCATGCCCATGAAACCGGCAAAGAAAACCCCAAATTACGATGCGCTTCTTCTGAAGAACCAGCTCTGTTTCCCCCTGTACGCGAGCGCGCGTGCCGTGACCCGTCAATACACGCCCTATCTGGACGCCATCGACCTGACCTATACGCAGTACGTCATCATGATGGTCTTCTGGGAGAAAAAAGAAACGACCGCCCGGGACCTCGGGGAGCAGCTCTTCCTCGATTCCGGTACGCTCACGCCCGTCCTCAAGAGTTTGGAGGCGAAGGGCTTCATCACCCGCCGCCGCGACCCCGACGACGAGCGCAAGCTGCGCGTGACTGTCACCGAGAAGGGCATGGCCCTGCGCGAGCAGGCGCTGGAGATCCCGGAGAAGGTCTCCACCTGCATCCCCCTCGACCCGGAGGAAGCGAAAACGCTCTACACCCTGCTCTATAAGCTCCTCCACGAGCTCCGCTGAGCACCTTTCGCCCCACCCCCGGACCCCGCGCAGTCAGCGCGGCCATCCCCGAAAAGGCACAGCCCCGCGCGGGCAGGCGACCATCACCGAGAACTCCGCCGCGCGCCCCCTCAGCGCGAAGAAATCCAAACCAGCTCTACACCCCGCTCAGCGGAGCTTTGTACAGGTTCCGCTGAGCGGTTTTCCCTTCTCCGCATCCCCACACCGTGCGCAACTCTCTCCCGAACTGTCACAGAGAACGCCGCCGCGTGCGTCCCCACGCCACGCTCACCAGCGCGTGACCCATCTTAAAAACGGCTGCTGCGGAGATTTACCGCCTGCTGCACGTGAAATGCAGGCAAATTCCACCCAAACACAGGCAAAACCCTACCAACTCCCACATCAAAAAAGGGGGCTCCCCGCGCTTTCCGTTCGACATCCGTTTGCAGTCGCAGCTTGCGGCTGCAATTTTATTCTGCCATTTCCGGACATTTTCTGACACTGTTTTTCCTCCCCGACTTTTCCACTGCAGCACCACATCAAGCCCTCGATTCCCAAAAAAGTTCGCCTGTATACCACATCCCGAGTGAATCCCCATGCCCTGCCCGCACGCGTGGACTTGCAGTCATTTTCCGAAACGACGCGCTCATCGCCCAACCATCAATTTCTTTGACTGTTCGCTCTCCGTTTGGGCCGCGAGGCTGTCCCTGCCCGGTCCACTGGAACGGGAATCGCGCCGAAACTCGTGTCCAAACACCTCCCACAATCAAAAGTTTTGATTTTTGGGCTTTATCCTGCGTTGTAGATGCCTTTTGCTCCAAATTACGGCGCATGGCGGAGACACGCCGACCGCTCGAACGCGCAGGGTAAACCTCCTGCAAACATCAATAATTTTGACTGTCAATTTTCTTCTTTCGCCCGATCTCGGCCCCTTGACCGCGCTTCGGGCGCGGGATAGACCCGCAGGCCCGCATTTCGGCGGGGCAGGAGATTTTTGCCCACGCGGGAACCGCGTTTTCCCCGGCCCGCCCGCGCTCGGCCCGCGAAAAAGGCGGGTTTGCCTTTGTTTCTTTCCCCCTCTCGCGGCCGCGGAGCTGCCGCCGCGCTGCGGAACTGCCCTGTGCGGCGGGCGGGATGCGGGCAGATTTTGTTGCCCGGTCCGTGGGGAGCCGCAGGATATAGGCGAAAGAACGGGAAGCGGGAATTTTTTTGCGAAAAGCGCGGAAAACCCTTGACATTTTACCGCCAAATACGGTATAATTACGCAGTGTCACTGTGAACATCACGGTGAGTATCACTGTGATGAAAAGATGGTGGCGCGCGCAACTTTGAATTTCATCGCGCGGGATCTCCCGCGCATGGACATACCGTGCAAAAAGGGGGAATACCGAGATGTTCAGAACGTACCAGCCGAAGAAGCTGCACCGCAAGAAGGAGCATGGCTTCCGCAAGAGAATGGCGACGCGGAACGGGCGCAAGGTCCTGGCCCGCCGCAGAGCGAAGGGCAGAGCTCGCCTGACCTATTGATACTGCTCTCTGGGGAGGTCACCGTGGCGTGGCCTTTCTTTGTTTTACGTGACCGGAAAAAAGGCGCTGCTGGATGGATAAAGTCATACCGCTGACGGAAAATTACGAGTTTCGCCGGGTCTACGCGAAGGGAAAAAGCGCGGTGCGGCCCACGGTCGTGGTCTATGCGCTGCGGCGGCCCGGAAAGGCCGTGCGCGTGGGCATCACGGCGACGAAAAAGATCGGCTCGGCCGTGGAACGCAACCGGGCGCGGCGGCTCCTTCGGGAGAGCGTGCGCGCGCTGTGGCCGCGGCTGCGCTTCGGCTACGATTTCGTGCTGGTCTCCCGGGGAAAAACGGCGCACGTCAAGTGCGGCGCGGTGCTCTCTGAGATGACGGACGCCATGCGCGCGCTTTCCGTGCTGCGCGAGGAGGCGGACGCATGAGCCGCTTCGCGCCGAAGCGCCTGTTGATCGCGCTGTTCCGGTTCTACCAGAAGGCGAAGCCCGCAGGGATGCGGGGAAGCTGCAAGTACATCCCGACCTGCTCCGCCTACGGCATCGAGGCCGTGGAGCGCTTCGGCGCTCTTCGCGGCGGACTGCTCGCTCTCTGGCGTATTCTGCGCTGCAACCCTTTTTCCAAGGGCGGGTACGACCCGGTCCCGGAAAAAAGACGATAAAGGATTGACAAACGAATGTTTCAGATTTTCAATTTCTTCGGCGGGATCCTCGGCTATCTGCTGTGGTTCCTCTATCACATCTTCCGGAACTACGGCGTCGCGATCATCTTCTTCACGCTGATCACGCGCGCGCTGATGTTCCCGTTCAATCTGAAATCACAAAAGAGCATGGCGGCGCAGTCGCGCCTTTCGGGCAAACAGGCCGAGCTGCAGAAGATCTACGGCAACGACCGCCAGAAGTACAACGAGGAGCTCGCGAAGCTCTACCAGAAGGAGGGCGTCAACCCGGGCGGCGGCTGCCTGATGATGTTTCTCCCCTTCCCGATCATGTTCGGCATTTACTACTCCGTGATCTTCCCGCTCACGAACACGGTCCATATCGCGGCGGAGCGCATCACGCAGGCGACGGACTTCGTCTCCCGGCTGCCGGGCATGGTGAACAGCGCGGCGGGCGGCTACGTCGAGATGCAGATCGTCCAGAACTTTGCCCAGCTCAAGCCCTATCTGACGATGTTCACGCCGGAGGACGCGGAGAAGATCGAGTTTTTCCAGCGGGGCTTCCACTTCCTCGGGCTGGACTTGCTCGCCACGCCGAACGTCAGCCCGTTCCTGAGCATGATGTGGCTGATCCCGGTGCTCGCGCTGCTCTCCTATTGGGCGCAGTCGTTCATCATGAATAAACTCAACCCCGTGCAGAACGGGAACAACCAGGGGTGCATGAAGGTCATGCAGTACGGGATGCCGCTGCTCTCCGCGTACTGGGCGTTCATCATGCCCGGCGCCGTGGGCTTCTACTGGACGGTCTCCGCGATCGTCGGCATCGGGCAGTCCGTGCTGCAGGCGAAGATGTTCTCCCCGCAGAAGCTCGCCGCGCAGGCCGACGGCAGCCGTTACGCGACGCTCCTCCTCCAGGACGAGAAGATCACGCCGCTGCCCGTCGAGATGCAGAAGCAGATCGCCGACCGGATCGAGGCGAAGAACGAGGCGCGCAAGAACCGCGAAGCGGGCCAGAAGCAGTCCGCGAAAAAGACGGCCGCGAAGAAGTCGGGCGGCAAAAACAAAGGCAGCGCCAGCGACTACATGGGCGCGGGCAAATGAACATATTGCAATTATCCCCGACGCTACGACTACCACACGGGATAACGAGATAGAATGAGGTTTTTTCAGGTGCAAACGGAAAGGAAGTTGGAATCATGCTGAAGGAAGCAATCGCAACAGGCGCGACAGTGGAAGAGGCGCATCGAAACGCGTGCGCACAGCTTGGCGTCGACCCGGTGGACGCGGAATTTGAGATCCTCGAACTGCCGGAGAAAAAGGTCTTCGGGCTGTTCGGAGGAAGCCCGGCGAAGGTCCGCGCGTTCCTGCGCGAGACGCCGGTGAGCGTCGCGACGGAGTATCTGACGAAGGTCCTGCACGCGATGGGCCTTTCGGACGTGCAGATCGAGGCAAAGGAAAACGAGAACAACGCCGAGCTCGTCCTCTCGGGCGAGGGCGTCGGCTTTATCATCGGGCATCGGGGCGATACGCTCGACGCGCTCCAGTACCTGACCTCCCTCGTGGCGAACCACGTGGAGGAGTCCTATTACCGCATCACGCTGGACGTCGGCAATTACCGCGAAAAGCGCCAGGAAACGCTCGAAAACCTCGGCAAAAAGATGGCTTCGCGCGCCGTGCGCACGGGCCGCAACCTGCCGCTCGAGCCGATGAACCCGTATGAGCGCCGGATCATCCACACCGCCGTGCAGACGGTGGAGGGCGCGAAATCCTGGAGCGAGGGCGAGGACCTCTCGCGCCATGTCGTCATCGGGCCCGTGGACGGGCCGCGCCCGCAGCCGAAGCCCGAGCGCAAGGGCGGCTACCGCGGGGACCGCAAGCCCGGCGGCGACCGGCGCGGCAATGACCGCAGACCCGGCGGCTACCGCAACGACCGCGGCGGGAACCGTCCGCCGCGACGCGACGGCGGCAATCCCCCGCCTCCGCGCACGGGGAGCCGTCCGAAGACGCCCGCCGCGCCGCCGAAGCCGCGCGTGCTGGACAACGTCTCCACGCCCTACGGGCGCATCGAGAAGAAGGACTGACCGCCTGTCTCGGCGGCGGAAATACCGGGAAACCGAATGCTTTTTGGGGGGACCATGGCAAACACCGTCTGCGCGATCTCCACGGCGAACGCGCCGGGAGGCATCGGCGTCATCCGCATTTCCGGGCCGGAGGCCGTTTCGGTCGCCGACCGGGTATTTGAACCCATATCGGGCGAAAGCTTATCGGAAGCGGCAGGGTACACCTGCCGCTTTGGTCATGTTTACGACAAAGCCGGGGCGCGGCTGGACCAGTGCATCGCGACGGTCTTCCGCGCGCCGAAGAGCTTCACCGGCGAGGACGCCGTGGAGCTCTCCTGCCACGGCGGGCTCTATGTTTTGCAGACAGTCCTCGCGGCGGTGCTCGCGGCGGGCGCCGCGCCCGCAGGCCCGGGGGAATTCACCCGCCGGGCGTTTCTGAACGGAAAGATGGATCTCGCCGAGGCGGAGTCCGTCATGGAGCTCGTCTCCGCGAGCGGCCGGGAGGCTGCGAACGCCGCGCGCGCGGGCCAGGACGGCGCGCTCTCCCGGAGGATCGCGGAGATCCGGGCGCAGCTCACCGACTGCTGCGCGCATCTCGCGGCGTGGGCCGATTATCCGGACGACGACGTCCCGCAGGTGGACGCGGACTTTCTGCAGACCCGCATCACGGAGGGGAAGCGCGCGCTCGCGGCGCTCCTGCGGAATTTCTCCGTGGGGAAGATCTATCGCGAGGGCGTGCGGACCGTCATCGCGGGGCGGCCGAACGCCGGGAAATCCACGCTGATGAATCTGCTCGCCGGGGAGGACCGCTCGATCGTCACCGAGATCCCCGGCACGACGCGCGACGTCGTAGAGGAGACGGTGCGCTTTGCGGACATTCCCCTGCGCCTTGCGGACACGGCGGGCCTGCGCGAGACCGACGACGCGGTGGAGCGCGTGGGCGTCGCAGCGGCGAAACGGCGCATCGAAGCGGCGCAGCTCGTCCTCGCGGTCTTCGACGGCGCGCAGCCGCTCGGTCCGGACGATCTGCGGCTGCTCCGGGAGATCGCAGAGACGCCCGCCGTGCTGATCGTCAACAAGAACGATCTGCCCGAGGCGCTGGACCCCGCGCCGCTCTACGACTCCGGGAAGCCCGTCGTCTCCCTCTCCGCGTCGAGCGGCGCGGGACTCGACGCGCTCGAGCGGGCGGTGAAGGACGTGCTCGGCGCGTCCCACCTCGACCCCGCCGCCGGCGTGCTCTACACCGAGCGCCAGCGCCGGGACGCCGAGGCCGCGCTCGCGTTTCTCGAGGAGGCCGAGGCCGCGCTTTGCGCCGGGCTCACGCTCGACGCCGTGACCGTCTCGCTCGAGGCCGCCGTCTCGTCGCTCCTCGAGCTCACCGGCGAGCGCGTCACCGACGCCGTCGTCGATGAAGTCTTCTCCAAGTTCTGCGTCGGGAAGTAAGGTCGCGCCCAAGGGGCGTTGCCCCTGTAACCCCCGAGGGGGCTCTGCCCCCTCGACCCCTTTAAGGTCGCGCCTTTTTGAAAAAAGGCGCCCGAAAAACTTTTGCGACGCGCATCGCCGTTTCACGGCGAAAAGCTCGGTGCGTTTGGGAGGCAAGGCAGCCCGCGAGGAGGCAAAACAGTCCCCGAACCACTTTAAGGACGAGCCCAAGGGGCTTTGCCCCTGCAACCCCTTAAGGTCGCGCCTTTTTGAAAAAAGGCGCCCGAAAAACTTTTGCGTGACTCGACCGGAGGCAGGGCGAAGTTTTGGAGCGTGCCGCTCCACCGGGGGCTCACGGAAAGCAGAGGCCAGCAACCCAACTGCGCCAAACTTACAGGCGCGGGGCGAAACTGCCCGGTTTTACCGGCGAAGCGTGTGATTGCACACGCGACCAGCGCGACGAATCGGCCTTTGGCCGCGCGCTTTTCTGAAGAAAAGCGCCCAAAAGACTTCGACGTGACTCGACCGGGGCTGGGCGAAATTTGGGGCGCGGCGCTCCATCAGCGGCTTTGCCTCTGGCGCGGGGGAGCACTTCCCAAACACACAAACAAAGTGAGCGGAGCGAACGAAAACGCGAAGAGACGGCCTTTGGGCCGCGGCGGCAGGGCCGCTTTCGTTTGCCCTACACAAGCTCCCGGAAAGCCGGAGAAGTCTTCTTTCCCAAGCAGCACCTCTGACGCGGGAAAAAGAGAAATATATTGCGCCGAGGTAAGCGCGCGCAAGCGCGCGCCCCGCGACCCAAAAGTTCTTTTGCCGACTTTTCTTATAAGAAAAGTTGGCGCGGGCATAGCCTGTTTCGTCTGCCCTTCGTCAGCTTGCGGAAAACCGGAGAAATCCTCTTTCCCAAGTAGCACGCACGACGCGGGAAAAAGAGAAATGTATTTGCACCGAGGTAAGCGCGCGCAAGCGCGCGCCCCGCGACGCAAAAGTCTTTTGGCCTACCTTTTCTTCAGAAAAGGTAGGAAGAAAAAGGAGAAACGAACTTGAGTTATCAGGCAGGAAAACTGGATGTCGCCGTGATCGGCGCGGGGCACGCGGGGATCGAAGCGGGTCTCGCGGCGGCGCGGCTGGGCTGCAATACGGCGGTGTTCACGATCAATCTCGACGCGGTGGGCAACTGCCCGTGCAACCCGAGCATCGGGGGCACGGCGAAGGGGCATCTTGTCCGGGAGCTGGACGCGCTCGGCGGCGAGATGGGCAAGACGGCGGACGCGTGCACGCTGCAGAGCCGTATGCTCAATCGCGGCAAAGGCCCGGCGGTCCACGCGCTGCGCGCGCAGATCGACCGGCGGCGGTACGCGGAGATCATGAAGCAGAAGCTCGAGACCTGCCCGAACCTCCTTTTGAAGCAGGCGGAGGTCACGGCGATCCGGCGGCGCGGCGCGCGCTGGGAGCTGGAAACGCAGCTCGGCGCGGTATACGACTGCGGCGCGGTCGTCCTCGCGACGGGGACGTTCCTCGGCGGGAAGATCTTTGTCGGCGAGGTCTCCTACGACGGCGGGCCGGACGGGATGTTCCCCGCAAAGTCGCTGACCGCCTCGCTGCTCGACCTCGGCATCTCCCTGCGGCGCTTCAAGACCGGCACGCCGGCGCGCGTGCTCAAACGCTCGCTCGCGCTCGAGGGCCTCGAGGTCCAGCGCGGGGACGACCCCGTGACCCCGTTCTCGTTCGAGACCGAGACCCCGCCGGAAAACACGGTGGTTTGCTGGGTGAGCTGGACGAACAGCGAGACGAAGCGCGTCATTTTGGAAAATCTCCACCGCTCGCCGCTTTTTGGGGGAAAGATCGAGGGTGTCGGGCCGCGCTACTGCCCGAGCATCGAGGATAAAGTCGTCCGCTTTTCGGAAAAGCCGCGCCACCAGCTCTTCATCGAGCCATGCGGGGCAAATACCGAGGAGATGTACCTGCAGGGCATGAGCTCGTCCCTGCCGGAGGACGTGCAGATCGCGTTCTACCGGACGATCCCCGGGCTCGAGCACGTCGAGCTCGAGCGCAGCGCCTACGCCATCGAATACGACTGCTGCGACCCGCTGCAGCTGACCGCCGCGCTCGAGTTCCGCGACCTGCCCGGCCTCTACGGCGCGGGGCAGTTCAACGGCAGCTCCGGCTACGAGGAGGCCGCCGCACAGGGCTTCGTCGCAGGCGCGAACGCCGCGCTGAAGCTCCTCGGCCGCGAGCCGCTGCTCCTCGACCGCGCGGGGTCGTACATCGGCACGCTGATCGACGACCTCATCACGAAGGGCGTGAACGACCCGTACCGCATGATGACCTCCCGCTCCGAGTACCGGCTGGTCTTAAGACAGGACAACGCCGACGAGCGCCTCACGCCCATCGGGAGACGGCTCGGGCTCATCTCCGACAGGCGCTGGGAAAAATTCCAGGAAAAGCAGCGCCGCAAGGAGGAGGAGCGCGAACGGGCCGAGCGGACGGTCTTTCCGCCGACCGAAGCGCTGAACGCGATCCTCGAAGCAAAGGGCACGAGCCCGGTCGTGACCGGCGTGCGGCTCTCGGAGCTGCTACGCCGCCCGCAGATCTCCTACCGCGACCTCGCGCCAGTCGACCCGACGCGGCCCGACTGGCCCGCGGAGGTCTTCGAGGCCGTGGAGATCGCGCTCAAATACGAGGGCTATATCCGGCGGCAGGAACAGGACATCGCCGAGGCGCGCCGCCTCGAACAGAAAAAGATCCCGGCGGACACCGACTATGGGAAAATCGAGAATCTGCGGCTCGAGGCGCGGGAAAAGCTCGCGCGCGTTCGGCCGGAAAACATCGGGCAGGCGAGCCGCGTCTCCGGCGTTTCACCGGCGGACATCTCGGTGCTGCTCATCTGGCTCACCGCCCACGGGAAGGAGATGCAGCCGTAAATGGAGATCACCGCCGTTTTGACGGAAAAAGCAAAGGCCGTCGGCGTGAAGGTATCGCCGGCGCAGGCCGCGCAGCTTCATATCTACCTCGAGCTCCTCTTAAAGCGCAACGAGGAGGTGAACCTCACCGCCGTCATCGACCCGGAGGAGGTCGCCGCGAAACACTTCGGCGACAGCCTCACGCTGCTGCGGGCCGTCGAGATGAAGCCCGGCGCGAAGCTCTGCGACGTCGGCACCGGCGCGGGGTTTCCCGGCCTGCCGGTGAAGATCCTGCGGCCTGATCTCAAAGTCACGCTGCTCGACTCGACGAACAAGCGCCTCGTCTTCCTGCGGGAGGTCTGCGACGCGCTCGGCCTTCCGGGCGTGACGCTCCTCCACAAGCGCGCGGAGGAGGCTGGGCGCGACCCAAAGCTCCGCGAGAGCTTCGATACGGTAACGGCGCGCGCCGTCGCGAACCTCAACGTGCTCGCCGAATACTGCGTGCCGCTCGTCAAAATGAAGGGCATTTTCGCCCCGATGAAGGGCCCGGGCCTAACCGAAGAGCTGGAAGATGCGGAGAAGGCGCTGGATGTGCTCGGCTGCGACTTGAAGCGCGTGGAGCATTTCACGCTCCCGGACGCGCAGGGGAGCGCGCGGAACATCGCGGTGTTCCAAAAGACGCGCTTTACCCCGAAGACCTACCCCCGCCACGGCGGGACCATCGTCAAAAAGCCGCTGTTTTTGGAGAAAAAGGAGGGCGCCGAATGAAGCTCATCTGCCGCAGAGCTATTTTGGAGGACATCCCGAAGCTGAACCCGCTGCTCGCGCAGCTTTCCGAAAGCCTCGCCGATCCCGCGAAAATGGCGGAAAAGATGGAGAAGATCGCCCGAAACGACGACAATTACCTGCTCGTCGCCGAGGACACGGAGATCGGCGCGCTCCTCGGGAGCTTGATCGGCGTGGTCTTCGAGGACATCTGCGGCGACTGCAGGCCGATCCTGCTCGTCGAGAACGTCGTGGTCGAGGAGACCGCGCGGCGGCTCGGCGTGGGCCGCGCGATGTTCGACGCCATCGAGGACTGGGGCCGCGAGAAGGACTGCCACTACTGCATCCTCGTCTCCGGCCTGCAGCGGCACGGCGCGCACGACTTTTACCGCGCCGTCGGATACAGCGAGATCAAGGGCTTTAAGAAGTACCTCTAAACCGCCCTTCCTGCGGGCTAAACCGTCCAAGCTGCCCGGATTCATGCAGGCCCGGAAAGGGTTTGCTACTAGCATGCCTCTAAAGCCGCATGAAACGGCTGACCGCCTGCTTCTCGCGCCCCGCTGCCCGGAAATAAGCACTCCCTTTTTCCTGTGGGTTTTTAGAGATGGCGGACCGCGCAAGTTTTCTGTCTCGTTGCGCTTGGTGCTTGCCGCGAAAACGGACAACACAAAAAACAGGGCCCTCGGCGAAAGTTCCGCCGGGGGCCCTGTGCTGAATATGGAATCACGCGTTTACGCGCCGGGCTCGAAGGAGATGAACCGCTGGCCGCTATACGTCAGCCTGCCGCGCTGCTCCCGGTTCCAGAGGTGCTCCGGCGGGCGCGGCACAGAAAAGCGCAGTTCTTCCCCGGTCTCCTCGTTCAAAAAGGCGAGGGAGAACCGCTCGCTCGCGACGCGCGTGTTCCCGGCGGCGACGCGCTGCCGGTCGACGATCTCCGTCTGGCCGACCGCGGAACGCTGCCCGAGGAAGACCGCCTGGACCGTGCGGCTCTTTCGCGCGGAATCCGCCGTCAGCCTGCGGACCACGCCGTACACGATGCAGCCCACCGCGGCAAGACCGATCGCGGTGAGCAGAAGATAAGACAGAAGATTCGACATGGTTGACCTCCTTTTTTCAAAGCCAAACGCGGCACGACGTTCGGATGCGGCCCCTGAAAAGCGCTCTGGGACCTCTCAAAAACAGTTTACCAGAAAGATATGAACAATACAAGTACGGACCGCCCGCAGCCCCGCCTTTTTTTCACGGACGCGCCGGTTTTGCGGGGGACATCGG
>CANQIG010000031.1 GCA_947623765.1 uncultured Clostridia bacterium
CGTTCGCCGTGCGCCGCTCACGCGGCTTTCAGCCGATTGGGGGTTTCGGGCCCTTCACGCGAATCCGCCCGAAAAATTGGCCGCAGCCTTCCCCCCGGCCGCGCTCTCTTTGGAGACGCGCACGGGTACTGCTCCCGGTCTCTGCCGTTTGCCTGTTCAGTTGTGTTCCGAGCGGCATCGCCGCCCGGAACGGCTCAGAGCTTGACGATCTCGCGCCAATCCAGATCGCCTCTCTCGAGGCCGTGGATCAGGACCTCTGCGGTGGCGATGTTCGTGGCGACGGGAATGTTGTAGTTGTCGCAAAGGCGCAGAAGGTTCTTGTCCTTCGGCGTGGGCGTTTCTTCCTGCAAGGAGTCCCTGAAGAACAGCAGCAGGTCGATCTCGTCGCAGGAGATGTGCGCCGCGATCTGCTGGTCGCCTCCCTGCGGCCCGCTCAGAAACCGCTGGATATTGAGCCCTGTCGCGTCCGCGACGAGCTTTCCCGTGGTCGCTGTGGCGCAGAGCGTATGGCGGCTCAAAATGCCGCAGTACGCAATACAGAACTGCACCATCAACTCCTTTTTGGCGTCATGTGCGGTCAATGCGATGGTCATGAAATTTTGCCTCCCCTGTATCGTAACAGACATCCCATGCGGCGCTGGGCAAGCCGCCCGGCGTCACGTCTGTTATCGGCTGATCAATACAACGAACGAACTTTTTTCCCGCTCAAACGGCCAGCGGGACGGCCACGCCCGAAAGGCGCGCCGCGATGCGCGAAAGCGCGGCCATGCCCGGCGTGCCGATGGACGGCAGCTCCCCACGAAGCAGCCGCGCGGCAAACGCACGGTCTTCCGGCACCACGCCCAAAAGGCGGATGCCCGCACTGTCGATCACATCGTCCAGATCCCGGAGCGCTCCCGGACCGTCCCCGTCCGCCACCGCGTCGAAATACGACGGCAGGAACCGGTTGATCACAAGGCGCGTCTCCTCCACGCCCATTTCCGAGAGCAGCGCCCGCACGGAGGCCGCGTCCCGGATGCAGACGGGGTCCGGACTGCAAACCACGAGCGCCGCGTCCGCGGCGGCGGCGGCCGCCCGAAAGCCCCGGCCGACCCCGGCCGGCGAATCGAGCAGCACCCGGTCAAAATAGCGCTTGAGCAGCGGCACCAGCCGCAGCATCGCGCTCTCCGGGATGAGATCTTCACCGCTGAGCGGCGCGGGCATCAGCGAAACGCCCGGCATCGAAGGGCAGGGATACACGGCCTGCACCGGCGCGCACCGGCCCGCCACGACGTCCGAGCTGTCGTAGACGACGGTGCTCTCCGTCCCGGTCATGCGGTCCAGGCTGCGAAGCCCCGCGTCACAGTCGAAAAGCAGGACGCGTTCGCCGCCCGCCGCAAACTGCGACGCGAGCCCGACGGCGACCGTCGACTTCCCGACGCCGCCTTTGCCGGATGTGAGTACGTAAGCAGAGCTCATGGTTATCCCCCACCAGAATCTATCATACCACAAATGGGCAGAATAGTCAAAATCAAAAATCGGCCTAATTTGAATTTTATCAGGTCGCTCCAAAAAGCGCAAGCATTTCTTGTCGAAATCCTCTAAGGAATCTATAAAATACGAAAGAAATACAACCGGTTATGTTTTTATATATCCCGTCACCGCAGCGGCAGAGCCGCTTTCGTTTGCCCTACATTGGCTCGCAGGGAACGGAGCCGAACTTCACGAATGGGGCTTGCGTCTGTTCCCGGGCAAAGCCGTTTCGTTTGCTCTACATTGGCTCGCGGGACGCGGAGCCGAACTTCCCAAATGAACTCGGCCCACGGCGCGGGACCAAACTCCCCACACGCACCGGCGGAGCGAACGACAGCGCGACGAACCGGCCTCTGGCCGCGGCGGCATGGCCGCTTTCGTTTGCCCTGCACTAGCTCGCGGAGAACAGAGCCGAGCTTCCCACATCTGCCCAGTTTCCGGCGCGGGACCAAATTCCCCGCACGCTCCGGCGAAGTTCGCGGAGCGAACGACAAACGCGACGAGACGGCCCTTGGCCGCGGTGGCATGGCCGCTTTCGTTTGCTCTGCGTTGGCTCGCGGGGAACGGAGTCAAACTTCCCGAATAGAGCTTGTTTCTGATCGGGACAAAAACTTTTCATTTGCCCTCCGCCAGCTTGCGGGGAACGGAGCCAAACTCCCCGAATGGGGCTTGCTTCTAATCCGGGCAAACCGGCAAAGCCTGCTTCGTTTACCCTCCGCCAGCTCGCGGAGAACAGAGCCGAGTTTCCCACATCTGCCCCGTTTCCGGCGCGGAGGTACAGCCGCCCAAACGCTCCGGCGAAGCGCGCGCCAGCGCGCGACCACCGCGACCTGAAAAATTAAGAGGCGCCGGTGCTGCCGAAACCGCCCGCACCGCGCACGGTCTCGTCCAGTGCGTCGACTTCCTCGACCGGCAGGGCAAAATACGGCATGAGGATCATCTGCGCCACGCGCTCGCCGGGCGCGACGGTGTAGGGAATCTTCGAGAGATTCGTCAGGCCGACGCGGATCTCGCCCCGGTAGTCACTGTCGATCACGCCGACGCCGTTCGTGACGACGATCCCGTGGCGAATGCCGAGACCGCTCCGCGTGAAGATCAGCCCCGCAAGCCCCTCGGGGATCTGCGCGGCGAGCCCTGTCGGCAGAACAATGCTCTCGCCGGGCTCGATCTCCGCCGGTTCCGATATGCACGCCCGCAGGTCGTACCCCGCGCTGCCCGCCGTCGCCCGCGCGGGGAGCACGGCCTCCTCCCGAACGCGCAGAAACCGCAGGACCTGTTTTTCCCCCTGATTTTCACACATTTTCCGGCGTCCCTCCTCATCCGTTCCGGGAAAAACGCGTCACGGGGTCCATAATTTTTCGCGTCCCCCGTTTTTTCAGCGTTTTTCCCGGCGATTGGTTCCGAGATAAACATAACTTTTCACATTTTCCACAGGGTTTTCCACCGTCAGAGCACCCCGCGCGCGAACAGCCCGCGCGTCCGATTTCGCGCCGCCGCCCGCCGGTTTTCGGCACATTCCAGCACGCGGGCGGTTTCCACAGCGTTTTCCACCGTAAAATACAGCAGTCCGAAGTCGATATTCTTCACATCGAGGTCGAGCAGATCGACCGGCACCGAATTGAACAGCTCCGCGTAGAGGAACCGCCCCTCCTGCCGCGTGCAGCGCACCGGGAAGCGCACCCCGAGCCGGTCCGTGAGGCTCCCGGGCGTCTTGCAGCGCCGGCATCCGCCCGGCGCGTTCGCGAGCGGGCAGTTCCGCGTGAGCATCACCGGCAGCCGCCCGTAAACGAGCGCGCCGCGCGAGAGCGTCCCCGCGAGCGCGGCGATCTGCGCGCCGGAAAGCTCCGCGGAAAGCTCCGCGTCTTCGAGGCCCGCATCGCCGAAGAAGTCGAGCGCCGCCGTGTTCATCGCGTTGAGCGTGAACCCGCCGGAGACCCGCGCGCCGAGCTCCCGGCAGAGCGCGAGCCCGTCCAGCCCGCCGCAGCGGAACCGGTCAAAACCCGCGTCCATCCACGCCTGCATCCGCCGCCGCACCGCGTCTTCCCCGCCCCAAAACGCGCGGGGCAGATCGAGCGCGGCAGGGATCCCCGCGTCCCTGAGATCTTCGAGGACCCTGCGGTCCGTTTCGAGCGGCAGATAGACCCGCTCCAGCCCGCGCAGCGCCGAGAGCTGCGGGAGCTGGTCCGCGCTTTGGAACCGCGCCCGCAGCGCGTATTTTCCCGTCCTGTGCGGCGGGAAGTCCAGCGCCGGCGCGGCAAAGGGAACAGGTTCCGCCGTGCGCCGCTTTTCGCCGAGCGCTTCGAGCGCGCCGCGCCGCAGGCCGTTGAGGACCGCGGCGGGCACGGCGCAAAGGCCGTCCGTTTCGACCGCGATCTTTTCCGCAAAATACGGCGTGCCGCCTGTTTTTCGGAGCTGTTCTTCGATCCGTTCCGGGGAAGCTGACGTCTTTTCCGCGCGCTCGAGCGGCGCGTCCCCCAAAACGGAGACCGTGTGCGTCCCGTCCGAAACGCGGAGCGCGGGCCTCTTTCCCGTCTCCCCGGAGAACCGCATCTCCACCGCGACGCGCTGCCGCTCGCCGCGGTACAGCGCGTGTAGCCGCCGAAAGACCGCGCCGGACGCGTCGAGCGCGTCCTCCTTCGTCCGCGTGCCGAACATCTCCCTGCCGCGCTTTCCCCGCAGATACCCGTCCGTAAAGCCCGAACGGGAGAAGACCGCTTTCAGGTCCGCGAGAAGTTCCGCGGGGATCGGCGCGCCGTCCGCCGCGGCACGGCAGCAGGCCGTCGCCGCCGCGACGTACTCCGGCCGCTTCATCCGGCCCTCGATCTTCGCGGAGCAGACGCCCGCCGCCGCGAGCTCGTCGAGGGGCTCCGAGAAGGAGAGGTCTTTGAGACTGAGATCGTGCCCGGTGCCGCCCGGCGCCGAAAACGGCAGCCGGCAGGACTGCGCGCAGCGGCCCCGGCTGCCGCTTCGCCCGCCGAGCACCGCGCTCAGGTAGCACTGCCCCGAAAGACACATACACAGCGCCCCGTGCGCGAACGTCTCCAGCTCGATATCGCTTTTTTCGGAGATCTCCCGGATCTCCGCGAGGGAGAGCTCCCGGGCCAGCACGACGCGCTTTGCGCCGAGCAAAGACAAAAACCGCGCCCCGGCGGGGGCGTGGACGCTCATTTGTGTCGAACCGTGGAGCGGCAGCGACGGCGCTGCTTTCCGCAGCAGGGAAAACAGCCCCATGTCCTGCACGAGCACCGCGTCCACGGGAAGGGAGTCCAGATACGCGCAGAAATCGAGCGCCTCGGGCAGCTCGTCGTCGCGCAGCAGGGTGTTGACCGTCACATGGACCTTCACGCCGCGCTCCCGGGCAAAAGAAACGGCCTCACGCAGCTCCTCCCGGGTGAAGTTCGCGGCGTTCGCCCGCGCGGAAAACAGGGACCCGCCAAGGTACACCGCGTCCGCACCGGCGAAGACCGCCGCCGTCAGGGCGTCACGCCCGCCGGCGGGCGCCAACACCTCGACCTTTCGTCTTTGTTCCATACGTTCTCCCAAAGGCCCTCTACTTTTTCGCGTAAAAGCTGCGGAACCGTTCCTCCGGCTCCATGGCCGAGCGGAGCGGGTTTTTCAGCGCCTCGCCGTTGTCCTTCGGCGGTTCGCCGTCCGCCGCGCCGCTGAGCACCGTGAGCGTCGGCGGGGGCGCCGCGCTCTGCTTTTTCTTCTTCTCTTCCTCCGCGCGAAGCAGCTGCTCCTCCGCCGCGCGGAGCTTCGTCTCCGTCTGGGCGAGCTGCCGCTTCACGTCCCGCAGGGCCTTTTCCTCGTTTTCGAGCCCGGCCACACGCTTTTCCAGCGCACGGAAGCGCTCGTCCCGCCGGGCGAGCTCCTCGCAGAAATTCATCGCCGTCAGCACGGCTGCCTTTTCCACGGTCGCCGTCCCGGAGCTGCGGAGCACGGATTCCATCCGCTGGCGCACGGCCTGCGCGATGCGCTCCACGGCCTCCCGATCCACGTCGCCGGAGACCGTGATGTCCACGCCGCAGATATTCAGTTTGACCCTCGTTTTTTCCATACGCGCCGTCTTCCCTCTTGCCGTCCTTGGATTACCGCTCCTATTATAGAGCATTTTTTCAAAAAAGAAAAGGGTTTTCGGGAAATTTCACTGCGAAACAGAAAATCCGAACGCAAAAAACGGCAAAATAGGGCTTGTTCCGAAGCAGAAAATCCGATATAATATATGAGCGGGTATCTGTTCAGCCTTTGTATCCCCACAGGCGCTGGAAAGCTCTAGCGCGCCCCGCGCTTTTTTCCGCCGCCGCACGCGGCGCGAACGGCGCGGCAGGCGCATACCCTTCATTTATATTTTGATTCACGGCCCGGTCCCCTTCGGCCGTGGAGGAGGAAACGAATGAATTATTCCCTGAGCGTGGAGCAGGTCAAGACCGCCATTTTGGAAAAGCTCACCCATATCTACGGCGTCTCCCCTGAAAACGCGGACAACGACCAGTTCTACAAGGCCGCTGCGCTCGTCGTGCGCGATCTTTTGATGCGCGGCAGAAACGAGTTCATGCGCGAAGCCGAAAAGACGGAGAAAAAGCGGATCTACTATCTCTGCATGGAATTCCTGCTGGGCCGCTCTCTCAAGAACAATCTCTTCAACCTCGGGCTGACCGAGAACTTCCGCAAGGCGCTCGCCGCGTTCGGCGTGAAGCTGGACACCCTGTACGAGCAGGAGCCCGACGCGGGCCTCGGCAACGGCGGCCTCGGCCGTCTCGCCGCGTGCTTCCTCGACGGCCTCGCGACGCAGGGGTACCCGGCGATGGGCTATTCCCTGCGCTATGAATACGGCATCTTCCGCCAGAAGCTCGTCGACGGCTGGCAGACGGAGCTCCCGGATTTCTGGCTGCCCGGCGGCGAGGTCTGGATGCAGAAGGTCGAGGAGGACGCCATCGAGGTCCACTTTGACGGGCGTGTCGAGGAGAGCTGGAACGGCGGCTACCACAACGTGGAGCAGCGGGACTACACCTCCGTCACGGCGATCCCGTACGACCTCTATGTTTCCGGCATGGACGGCAAGGGCGTCTCGATCCTGCGCATCTGGCGCGCCGTGGCGAACGAGTTCGACATGAAGCTCTTCAACGGCGGCAACTATATGCGCGCCATGGAGCAGAACGCCATGGCCGAGGTCATCACCAAGGTCCTCTACCCGGAAGACAACCACTACGAGGGCAAGAGCCTGCGCCTCGCGCAGCAGTACTTCCTCGTTTCGGCGTCGGTGCAGGACATCGTCCGCCGCCACCTCTTCACCCACAGCTCGCTGGACGACCTGCCGAAGCTCGCCGCGATCCACCTGAACGACACGCACCCGGTCCTCGCGATCCCGGAGCTGATGCGCATCATGCTCGACGAATGCGGCTACGGCTGGGAGGACGCGTGGGACATCGTGACGCGCACCGTCGCGTACACGAACCACACGGTCATGGCCGAGGCGCTCGAATGCTGGAGCGTCGACCTCTTCAAGTCCCGCCTGCCGCGCATCTACCAGATCGTCGAGGAGATCAACCGCCGCTTCTGGGAGCTCTGCCGCGCGAAGGGCGTGGACGAGGGCAAGATCTGGCGCATGGCGCCGCTGTGCGACGGGTATGTCCGCATGGCGAACCTCGCGGTCATCGCGGCGCACTCCACGAACGGCGTCTCCGCGCTGCACAGCGAGATCCTGAAGGATTCCGTCTTCCACGATTTCTACACCGAGACCCCGTGGAAGTTCAAAAACGTCACGAACGGCATCGCGCACCGCCGCTGGCTGAACCAGTCGAACCCGGAGCTCGCAGCGCTCATCACGGAGCTCATCGGCGACGGCTACATCTACGACGCGGCGGAGCTCGAAAAGCTGATGGCGTATAAGGACGACAAGAGCGTCCTCGAGCGGCTGAAGGTCATCAAGTTCCACAACAAGCAGCGCCTCGCGGAGCACGTCAAGCGCACGCAGGGCGACGTCGTGGACCCGAACAGCATCTTCGACGTGCAGGTCAAGCGGATGCACGAATACAAGCGCCAGCACATGAACGCGCTGCACATCCTCGCGGTGTACCAGTGGCTCCTCGAGAACCCGAATGCGCCGTTTACCCCGCACACCTACTTCTTCGGCGCGAAGGCCGCCCCGGGCTACTACTTCGCGAAGGAGATGATGCAGTTCATCGTCTCGCTCGCGCACACGATCAACAACGATCCGCGCGTCAACAGCAAGCTGAAGGTCGTCTTTGTCGAGAACTACTGCGTTTCCTGGGCGGAGCTCCTCACCCCGGCCGCCGAGATCAGCGAACAGATCTCCCTCGCCGGTACCGAGGCCTCCGGCACCTCGAACATGAAGTTCATGATCAACGGCGCGATCACGCTCGGCACGCTCGACGGCGCGAACGTCGAGATCCACGACGCGGTCGGCGACGACAACATCCTGCTCTTCGGCATGACGACGCCGGAGGTCAACTCGCTGAAGAATTCCGGCTACCGCCCGCGCAACCAGTATGAGAACAACGAGACCATCCGGAAGGTGATCGACGCGCTGGGCCACGGCTTTATGGGCCACTCCTTCTCGAACCTGTACAACGCGCTGCTCAACGTGGACCAGTACATGGCCCTCGCGGACTTCACCTCGTACAGCGAAGCGCAGAAGAAGGCCGAGCGTCTGTATCAGGACCAGACCCGCTGGAACTCCATGTCCCTCGTCAACACGGCGAAGGCCGGGATCTTCGCGGCGGACCGCGCGATCCGGGACTACGCCAACACGATCTGGCTGGCGGAGCCGGTGGACATCCGGAAGAAGAAATAACCTTCCAAAAAGGCAGCAAAAAAACCGGAGCGCCGGGGAATTCCTCCCGGCGCTCTTTGACGGGAAGGATCCTTTTCCATGGAAGTCAACACGTATTTCAATTCCCGGGACCCCGCGTTCCGCGATCCCACCGGGGCCGTGGCGGACGGCACCCGCGTCCATTTCAGGATCACGCTCCCCCGCAGCCTCTCGTGCTCCGGGGCGGTCCTCGTGGTGCAGCGGGACGGCGGCGGCGTCCATGTCGGCAATATGTTCTGGTGCGGCATGAACGGCGACGACCACGAATGGTGGGAGTGCCACTATACGCCGGACGTGCCGGGCTTATACTTCTACCACTTTGAACTCAGGACCTCCCGCGGGCATTCTGCGCTGAAAAAGGACCTCGGCGGCAGCGCGCGCCCGGGCGGCAGCGAGGACTGGCAGCTCACGGTCTACGACCGGAACTTCGAGACGCCGGACTGGCTTGCGGGCGGCATCCTCTACCAGATCTTCCCGGACCGCTTCCGGAACTCCGGCAACCGCAAGCAGAACGTCCCCGCCGACCGCCGGATGCACGCCCGCTGGAACGAGCAGGTCGAATGGCGGCCGAACCGCGAGGGAAAGATCACGAACTCCGACTTCTTCGGCGGCGATCTCGTGGGCATCACCGAAAAGCTGGATTATCTCCACAGCCTCGGCGTCACCTGCCTGTATTTGAACCCGATCTTCGAGTCCCATTCCAATCACCGGTATGACACCGCGAACTACGAGAAGATCGACCCGCTTCTCGGCGACGAGAAGGACTTCCGCGTCCTCTGCGACGAGGCGCGCCGCCGCGGGATGCGCGTGCTGATCGACGGCGTGTTCTCCCACACCGGCAGCGACAGCGTCTATTTCAACCGCGAGGGCCGCTACGGCCCCGGCGGCGCCTACCGCGACCGCAATTCTCCCTACTACCCGTGGTACACCTTCCGGAACTGGCCGAACGACTACGAGTGCTGGTGGAACTTCGTCACGCTGCCGAACGTCAGGGAGACAAACCCGGCATATATGGAATACATCGCCGGGAAGAACGGCATCCTGCACAAATGGCTCGAGCTCGGCGCGTCCGGCTGGCGGCTCGACGTCGCGGACGAGCTGCCGGACGAGTTCCTCGACGCGCTGACGCGCTCCGTGAAGGGGTACGACCCGAACGCGCTCGTCCTCGGGGAGGTCTGGGAGGACGCCTCCAACAAGACCGCCTACGGCGTGCGGCGGCGGTACCTGCTCGGCGGGCAGCTCGACAGCGTGATGAACTATCCCTTCCGCGACGCGATCCTCGCGTTCCTCGGCGGCGACCACGCGTCGCTCGTGATGGACCGCATCGAGACGATCGTGGAAAATTACCCGCCGCAGGTCCTGCGGCTCCTGATGAACTCCCTCGGCACGCACGACACCGAACGCGTGCTGAGCGTGCTCGGCGGCGAGCCCGTGGGCTTCCACGACCGCGCATGGCAGGCGGCGCAGCATCTCACGCCGGAGCAGCGGGAGATCGCCGTCGAAAAGCTGCACCTCGCGTCGCTCCTGCAGTTCACGCTCCCCGGCGTCCCGTGCATTTACTACGGCGATGAGGCCGGCGTGGAGGGCTGCCGCGACCCTTTCAACCGCGCGACCTACCCGTGGGACCACGAGGACGAAACGCTCCTCAGCTGGTTCCGGATGCTCGGCGCGATGCGCCACGAGCACGGGGACATCCTCGCCGAGGGGAAGTTCCGCAGCATCTACGCCCACGGCGACGTCCTCGCGTTCGAGCGGTACATCGAGACCGAAAAGGGCGAGGAGGCCCTGTTCGTCGCGGTGAACCGCGGCGCGGAGAACGCGGTCGTCCCCGGCATCGACTACACCCACGCCAAGCACGTGCTCGGCGCGCGCTTCCGCCCGGACACGACCCCCGGCGACGACTTCAAGCTCCCTGCCTACGGCTGCTCCGTCTTCCGGCTGCCCCCGCAGAAGAAAGAATGAGCCCGCTTTCCGAAAACAGATGCGAGCCACCGGTCCCCCGGTGGCTTTTTTGTATGGCTCTGCTGCCCACACACGTCGAAGACGCGCGGAACAGCTTGCCGCCTGCACCGCGCCCCGCCCCGGAAACGGGTATTTCCTTTTTGCGCGCACGGTCTTCGGGATGGCGGGCCGCGCAAGATTGCTTTCGCGCTCCGCTCGATGCCTCCCGCGAAAGCATTTCCATGCACCGTCGGTGACTTTGTGTATGGCTCCGTTGCCGACACGCATCGAAGACTCACGGAACGCTTTGCCGCCTGCACCCCGCGCCCCGCCGCGCGGAAACGGGCTTTTCCCTTTGCCCGCGCGGTTTTCGGAATGGCTGGCTGCGCGAGATTGTTCCCCCCTCGCTCGATACCCGCCGAAAAAGCGTTTCCATGTGCAGTACCACAGCCGGGCCTGCTTTGCCGATAAACCTGATAAACCAAGAGGGTGGATCTCCGCGCGGCGCGCGGAGATCCCACCCTCTTTTTGCGCGGCGCCGCGATGCAAAATTTTTGCAAAATTTTCGGGGCGCGGCGGCGCGTCGGTTGAAGCAGACCGGAGATTATGGTATACTTAACAGCGGGAAAGGAGAAGATATTTTTGGACATTCGGGTACTGATCGTCGAAGACGACGCGAATATCACAAAGGTGCTGGGGGCAACGCTCGCCATCGGCGGCTATCAATATGAGTGCTGCGACGACGGCGCAGAGGCCGTCGGCCGGATCGTCAGCGGGCGGTACGACATCGTGCTGCTGGACGTGATGCTCCCGGGAAAGGACGGCTTTCAGATCCTCGACGAGATCCGGGAGGCGGGAGACCGGACGCCCGTCATTTTCCTGACGGCGCTCGGAGAAGTCGCTGACAAAGTCAAGGGACTGCGCGGCGGCGCGGAGGACTACGTGGTGAAGCCCTTTGAGACGGTGGAGCTTCTCGCGCGGATGGAAGTCGTGCTGCGCCGCGTGGGGAAAACAGAACGGGAGCTGCGGTACGACGACATCACCGTGAACACCGAGCAGCACACCGTCACGAAGGGCGGCGAGCCCGTGACGCTCACGCCGAAGGAATACGCCGTGCTGCTCTTTTTCATGCGGAACCTCAACATCGCCATCACGCGGGAGCAGCTGCTCGCGAACATCTGGGGATACAATTTCGCGGGGGAATCCCGCAGCGTGGACATCCATGTCCAGCAGGTGCGGCGGAAGCTGGGCCTCAAGGGAAAGCTCATCACCATCCCGAAGCTGGGCTACCGTCTGGAACAGTGATCGCGCCCGAAGGGAGGGACCGGAATGAAGCTCTGGCAGAAGCTCGCGCTGACGTCGCTGTTTTTCGTCGTGCTCGCGGTGCAGCTCACGCAGTTCTATATGCTGGAACGGAATTTTGAATCCGGTCTCCGCCGGGAAAAGGAACAGGCGCTTTCCGTCCACGAATCCATCTCGGCCTCGCTCGTGAACCGCGTGGTCTACGAGCGGCTGCGGCGGGGGAAGTTCTTCCTCGACGAGGAGGAGATCGACGCGGTCCTGCAGAGCGCGTCGCAGGGGGACGGCCTCGACACGCCCGTCACGGTCCTGAAGGACGGGGAAGTGCTCTGCTCTGCGGACAGCGCGCGCTTTTCCGCCGCCCTCGCGGCATTTCCGGGCCTGCTCCAGCAGACCGCCGCGCCCGGCACGGGGATCTCGGCGGTGTGCAGCGGCGCGGACTGGCGGGCCGTGCTCCTCGTCTCTCCGCTGGAACTGAACGTCGGATCGTACCGGCTCGTCACGCTGCACGACGTCACGCATATCTATGAGGAGCTCGACCGCGGCCTCGCCGACGCGAGCTGGACCGGTCTGCTGATCGGCGCCGGCATCTCGGCGGCGCTGGTCGTGCTCCTCTTTGTGCTGCTCCACCCGCTGCGCGTCTCGGTGAATACGATCCGGGAGATCTCGGGCGGGAATTACGCGCTCGCCCCGAAGCCCCAGGGCAGCGACGAGTTCAAAACGCTGCAGAAGAGCATCAACGACATGGCGGGCTCCATCCGCGAGCGGGAGGACCGCCTGCGCGAGATCGCGGACAGCCGCAAGCGGTTTGCGGACGCGATGGCCCACGAGATGAAGACCCCGCTGACCTCGATCCTCGGCTTTGCGGACCTCCTCAGGATCAAGCGCGTCGTCACGGATGAGGAGCGCCGCGACTTCGCCTCGATGATCGTGGACGAGGCGAAACGGCTGCGCGGCCTTTCGGCGAAGCTCCTGCAGCTCGCCTCCACGGACAATTCGCAGCTCGATCTCGCGGACGTCTCCGTCGAGACGCTGTTTTTGGAGGTCCAGAGCGCCATGCTGCCCGCGCTCGTGCGGCGCGGCCTGCATCTCGAGACCGCGCAGCGGGGCGCGGTCATCCGCGTGGACCGGGAGCTCTTTCTCTCGCTGCTCTACAATCTCGTGGACAATGCCGCGAAGGCCTCGCCGGACGGCGGGACCATCTGGCTGGTGCAGGGCGAGGTCGACGGGCACACTGTGCTCTCGGTCATCGACCGGGGCATCGGCATGAAGCCGGACACGGTCCGCCGCGCCACCGAGGCGTTTTATATGGAGGACAAAGCCCGCAGCCGGAAGGCCGGCGGCGCGGGGCTCGGGCTCTCCCTCTGCGACGACATCTGCCGCCGCCACGGCGCGCGGCTGGAGATCCGCTCCGAATACAAAAAGGGCACGACCGTCCTCATCCACATGGATGTCGCGAAGCCGGAAGCCGCCCCGCCCGCGCCCGCTGCACGGAACGCCCAGCGCGGCCAAAAGCGCGCCGCGCCCCGGGACGCCGGGAAGCACCGCAAAGCTGAGGGGAGGCGCAGGGCATGAAATTCCGCACGTTTTGGCTGCCGCTGCTCCTCGCCGCCGCGATCCTCGCGGGGTGCTTCTTCCTCCCCGCGCTGCTGCGCCGGTTCATCCCGGACACCTTCGACGCGGAGCGCGTCACCGTCGCCGGGCCGGACAGCGGGCTCTATCTGGAGAATACGACGCAGCTGCTCGTGCCGCCGTGGGACATTCTGGCGGACAGCCGCGCCGATACGTTTGAGATCGAAAACGCCGAAAGCTGGTTCGCCGATCTGCCGATCTGGCTGGCGCTCTACACGGACGACGCGTCCCTTTCCGCCGCGAAGCTCCGGTTCCAGGGGGAAAAGCGCGTTCTTCGCGGCACGGAGACCGGCATCTTTTACCGGGAGGACATCGGCCTCATAACGCAGGCGGATTCCGGCGCGTCGCTCTCCGACCCGTTCCGGGAGGAAGACGCGGCAAGCGCTGTGGAGATCCCGCAGCTGACCGTCTCTCTGTCCGGCGCGCCGGAGCCCGATTACACGCTGGACTTCGCCTCGCTCGGGCTGTACACGGGGAACGCGCCGCCCCTCG
>CANQIG010000032.1 GCA_947623765.1 uncultured Clostridia bacterium
TCCCGAATGCCCTTTGGAGAAAGGGAAACGGAGACAGGCTGCGCCGCGTCCTCTTCCTTTTTCCGAAAATAGCGCGGCAAGCCGTATGCTGGTGCAGCGCAGAAAACAGCAAGCGCCAGCGCCCAAAGAAAGCCGGGGCGAGAGAAGAGCACCCCAAAAACAGGCCCCATGCCCCGCATACAAAAAGCGGTCGGGGTCCCGATGATGTATTCCGTTCGCAGCAGTTCACCCGAGGCCGCGCGAAAAGTTCCCTTCTCGACGGTTTCGGCGAGGATCTTGATCTCCGCGCTTTCCTCCGTAAACAGCACGACCGGACTTCCGACCTCGATCGCCTGCTCCCCGGTGAAGCAATATGTAAAACAGCGCGCCGGATAGTCTTCGCTTTCCGATGCGCCGACAGAGATCGGCTCATATCCGAAAAGGAACGGAAGATAAATCACCGCAAACAACCCCAGCCAGCACAGCGGCACGATCAAGATGCGGCGAAAGTACCGCGGAAGGACGCGAAAAGCGTCCGAAAAGCGTTCCGACAGCTTCATGCGCTTCGCCCTTCAGAGAGCATTTCCTCCGCCATTTTCATCCGAAGCGGGGAAATGTCGTCGCCGCCGATGATCCGCGCGATCTCCCGAACGCGCTCGTCTTCGGAGAGACTGTGGACGTCCGTAAAGGTGCGGTCATTTTCCTCGCGCTTTTCAACGAACAGGTGGTTGTCCGCCATCGCAGCGATCTGCGCGAGGTGCGTCACGCAGATGACCTGCGCGCGGCACGATACGCTCCTCAGCTTCACCCCGACCTTGTGCCCGGCTTCGCCGCTGATCCCGGCGTCCACCTCGTCGAAGATCTTCGTCCCCACACTGTCCGCCGTGGAAAGGACCGTATTGACCGCCAGCATGATACGGGAAAGCTCGCCGCCGGACGCGATCTTCGACATGGGCTTGGGGTCTTCTCCGGCATTTGCGGAAACAAGGAATTCGATCCGGTCGCAGCCGAACCCCGTAAGCGGCGTTCGCTCCTGAGAGACGGTAAAGGTAACGCCGGGCATATTGAGCTCCGAGAGCTCGGCCATGACGCGCTTCGAGAATTTATCGCAGGAAGCCTTCCGCGCCACCGAAAGCCGTTTCGCGAGGGAGATCGCCTCCGCCTTTTTTTCTCCATACTCCTTGAGCAGCGCAGCTCGGCGCTCATCGGAAAGCTCGATCTCCGAAAGGGAATGCTTCGCCTTTTCCAGAAACGCGAGCATTTCCTCTTCCCCCGCACCGTATTTCATCCCCAGCCGGCGCAGGAGCTCCAGCCGGCTTTCGATCTCTTCGAGCGCAGCCTCGTCAAAGGACGCGCTGTCGAGAAAATCGTTCAGCGCGTCCGCAGCGTCCGAAAGCGTGTACTCCGCGTCCCGGAGCTGCTGCGCGACCTCGCCGAGCTGCGGCGCATACCGCGCGGCCTGCTCCACCGCGTCCGCCGCAGCGGAGACCGCCTGCACCGCGCCGTCGCTGTCATCGTCTCCGCTGAGAGAAAGATGCGCCTCCGTCACGCACCGCGTGATCCGCTCGCTGTTGCGGATCACATCCCGCCGCTGCGTGAGCTCGTCAATCTCGCCCGGGCGGGGGTTCGCGGATTCCAATTCTTCGATCTGATACCGGAGGATGTCGAGTTTTCTCGCCTTTTCCCCCTCGTCCGTTTCGACTTCGTCCAGTTCGCGCCGGATGCGACGCAGCGCGTCAAACGCGGCGCGATACTCGGCAAGGAGCGGCTTCGTCCCCGCGAAGCTGTCCACGTATTCGCCGTGTACCTCCGGGGAAAGCAGCTGATAGCTCTCGTGCTGCCCGAGAATATCGATCAGCGTCGCGCCGACGGTTTTCAACATGGAGACCGTCGCAGGCGCGCCGTTCATTTTACAGGAGGAACGGCTGCCGTTCGCGCGGATCTCCCGTTGGATCAACAGGCTGCCGTCCTCCTCGTCGGGCACGCCGAGATCCTCCAAAACCGCCTTTGTCTGCGCGGAGAGATCGGTAAAAAGCGCGGAGACGCTCGCCTGCTCGGCCCCCGTCCGGACAAGCTCCCGGGAGGTGCGTTCGCCCAGGACCGCGTAGATCGCGTCGATAATGATCGATTTTCCGGCGCCCGTCTCGCCGGTCAATACCGTAAAGCCGCGCTCAAAATCGATCGCGGCTTTCTCGATGACTGCTATGTTCCGGATAAAGAGCTGTGCGAGCATGGCCCTCAACTCCCGCCAATCAGTTTTCTCAGTTCGTACTGCTGCGCTTCCGCGATCTCCGCGGTGCGGCATACGATAAAGATCGTGTCCTCGCCCGCGAGCGTTCCGACGAATTCCGGAAAACGGAGCGTATCCATGGCGGCGCACACGGCCTGCGCCATCCCGTTCATCGTGTGTACCACAACGAGATTCTGCGCGCTTTCCACGCCGACGACCGAGTCGGAAAAAAGAGAGTAGAATTTCGCGGACATATCCCGGGCGTTGTCGTGCCCGGTCGCATATTTGTAACGTCCGTCCCTCGTCAGGGACTTGACGAGACGCAGTTCCTTAATGTCGCGGGAGACCGTCGCCTGAGTGACGTCGAAACCCGCTTCCCGCAGATATTGGAGCAGCCCTTCCTGCGTGTCGATGTCGTATGCCTTGATGAGCTCCAAAATTTTAGCGTGGCGTCTGGCTTTCATGGAAGACTTCCTTTCTTAGATTTTTTGTGTGCTCAGCCGAGCCCGTGCATGATCTTTCGGTGGACACGGTCGTAAAACCCGCGGTCGTCCAGCTGAATGAGCCGCGCGACGCGCGAGGAACGGCGCACGGAAACCGTGTCGTTCGGCCCGATGCGGACCGGCGCGTCGCCGTCCACCGTCAGATGCATTTCCCCCGCGCTTCCGAGAACAGAGAGAGTGATCTCCTTTTCACCCCCAAAAACGGTGCTGCGATTGAACAGGGAATGCGGACAGATCGGCGTCAGCAAAATGCAGTTCAGATCCGGATCAGCGACAGGCCCTCCGGAAGAGAGCGAATACGCTGTGGAACCCGTCGGCGTCGCGCAGATGAGACCGTCGGCGCGGCACGGAAAGACCTCGGAACCGTCCACGGAGATCCCAAAGTCGAAGAGCTTTGCCAGCGCGCCGGAAAGCACCGCTTCGTTGAGCGCATGGAAACAGCGCACACCAGACGCGCTCTGCACCGTGATCTCCAGCATCATCCGCCGGCTTTCGGAATACGTTCCGGACAGGAGCTGCAGCGTCTTTTGATATTCTTCTTTTTCAATGCCCGCGAGGAACCCGAACCGGCCGAGATT
Organism: uncultured Clostridia bacterium; assembly: GCA_947623765.1. Lineage (GTDB taxonomy): Bacteria > Bacillota > Clostridia > Oscillospirales > Acutalibacteraceae > Hominenteromicrobium. The sequence goes on from CANQIG010000032.1 coordinate 3,291, forward strand.
CACGCCAAGGATCGGCACATTCGCCTCGGACGCATGGCGCGCGGTATGGATGATCGTCCCGTCGCCGCCGACTGCGATCACAGCATCGGCAGCGCGCATCATCGCCGCATGATTCGGCACGGCTTCCACGCCGGGGCAAAGCTCCCGATACTCGTCGGTAATTGTGACCCGCGCGCCGTGCGAAAGCAAAAGCTGGGCGATCTTGCGCCCGTACAATACGGCGTTTTCTTTTGTGGGGTGCAGAATGATCGCAATGTTCAATGTTCTTGACTCCCATCCAGCGATGCATGAGACGACTGCACGACGCGCTCCGCCTCCCCTTCCAAAAGGGGAACGGGCGTGTCGCTTCGCTCCAAAAAGACCAGATACTCAATGTTCCCCTCCGGCCCTTTGACCGGAGAAAACGTCAGGCCGCAAACGGAAAACCCGATGGAGACCGCAAACCCGCGGACCGAACGGATGACCTCCTCGTGGACCGCCGGGTCGCGCACGACGCCTTTCTTTCCTACTTTTTCGCGTCCCGCCTCGAACTGCGGCTTGATCAGGCAGACGCCCCGCCCCGTCTCCCGCAAAAGCGGCCGGACCGCGGGGAGAATGCGCTGCAGGGAGATGAAGGACACGTCCACCGAGAAGAAATCGATGGGCTCCGGGATCTGCTCCGAGGAGAGGTACCTTGCGTTCGTCCGCTCGAGATTTATGACACGCGGGTCCGAACGGAGCTTCCAAGCGAGCTGCCCGTACCCAACATCGACGCTATACACCCGGTCAGCCCCGTTTTGCAGCATACAGTCGGTAAAACCGCCCGTAGACGCGCCGACATCCATACAGACCTTCCCGGAAAGATCGATTGGAAAGCACGACATCGCCTTTTCGAGCTTCAGCCCGCCCCGGCTGACATAACGCAGGGCCGGGCCGCGGACCTCGACCTCTGCGTCCTCCGAGACCGACTCTCCGGGTTTGTCGCACTTTTGTCCCCCCACATACACCTGTCCGGCCATGATCAGCGCGCGGGCCTTCTCCCGGCTTTCCGCAAATCTCTTTTCAAAGACGAGCACATCGATGCGCTTTTTCATTCCGCGCTCCCCTTTTTGACTGCCGCCCGTACGGCGCGGACCATGCCGTCACGGTCCAGCCCGAGGCGCGAGAGTGTGCGGAACATCTGCGCGTGCGGGACAAAGCCCTCCTCGATCGCGTGCAGGGAAAACGTTCCGGAAAAGCCGCGTTCCTCCAGGGCTTCCCCGAACGCCTCTCCGACGCCGCCGTTCCGGGTCCCTTCTTCAAAAAAGAGGATCCGTTCGGCGTCCATGACCGCGTCCACCGCGTCTGTGTCGAGCGGAATGATGCGGTTCAACTTGAGGATCCGGCAGGAAATGCCTTCCTCGCGGAGTGTCTCCGCCGCCTCCGCAGCAAACGAGAACTGGCGGCCAAACGTGACGAGCGTAACGTCCGACTTAGCCGCCCCGAACAGCGCGGAATTCTGCCCGTTCGGGACATAGTTTTCCGGGCGAAAGAGCGCCTGTCCGCGCGGATACCGGACGGCATAGAGCCGGTCCTCTCCCTCCACACAGGCGCGAAGCATACCGGTCAGCTCGTCGTAGTACGACGGCGCATAGACCGCAGCGTTCGGCACGGTGCGCAGAAACGCGATATCATAAATGCCCTGATGCGTCCTGCCGTCCTCTCCGATGATCCCCGCCCGATCGATCGCGAGGATGACCTTCAGCTTCTGCAGCGCAACATCGTGGATAAGCTGGTCATAGGCGCGCTGGAGAAAGGTGGAATACACCGCGAACACAGGGATCAGCCCGCCGCGCGCGAGACCCGCGCTGAAAGTGACCGCATGGGCCTCCGCGATCCCCACGTCAAAGAAGCGGGAGCGGAACTGCTCGTGGAACGGAACGAGCCCCGTCCCCGTTTCCATGGCAGCGGTGATCGCGCAGATCCGTTCATCCTCCTGCGCCAGCGCACAGAGCGCTTCTCCAAACGCCCCGGAAAAATTCTGTTTTGCCGTGTCATCGAGGCCCTTTTCGCGGTCGAACGCGGCGAGGCCGTGATAATCGCGGGGGTTTTCCTCTGCATACTTGTAGCCCCGGCCCTTATAGGTCCGCACATGGAGCAGGACCGGCTTTTTGATCTCCGAAACGGATTGGATCATGGAGATCAAGCGCGGCAGATCATGTCCGTCGACGGGCCCGTAATAGGTAAAACCGAGATCTTCAAAGATCGTCGTGTTGTAGATGTTCCGCTTGATCGCGTTCTTGAACCGACGAACGGCGGACGCCATGCGCTGTCCGAAGCGCGGGATGCGGAGCAGCACGGACTCCACATTGTCCTTCGCGTTCAGATACGCCGGACGCGAGCGCACATAGGTCAAATACCGGGCAATGGACCCGACGTTTCGCGAGATCGACATGGTGTTGTCGTTCAGGATCACGATCAGATTTCGGTGCAGTCTCCCCGCGTTGTTCAGTCCCTCGAACGCAAGCCCGCCGGTCAGAGCCCCGTCCCCGATGACAGCGACGACATGGCCCTCTTCTCCCCGGATCTCCTTCGCGGCGGTGAGCCCGAGCGCCGCCGAAATGGAGGCGCTGCTGTGCCCACTTGTAAACGGGTCGCAGTCGCTCTCCTCCCTGGACGGAAAACCGGAAAGCCCGCCCTCCTGCCGAAGCGTGGAGAAGGCGTTCGCGCGCCCGGTCAAGAGCTTATGCGCGTAGGATTGGTGTCCGACATCCCAGATCAAACAATCCTTGGAAAAGTCCAAGACACGGTGCAGCGCGACGCAAAGCTCCACCACACCGAGATTGGAGGCCAAATGGCCGCCGTTGTTCGCCACGGTCGAGATGATCGTCTCGCGGATCTCCTCGCAGAGCGCCGGCAGTTCTTCGTCCGACAGCTTCTTTATGTCTCCATGCTGTTGAATACGGTCCAGCAGCACGCCCATTCGTATTCCCCTCGATTCCCCGCAGATGCCGTTTATAGCCCGTTCTGGAGTCTGGCAGCGCGCACCGCGTTTTTGAGCAGCATCGCGATTGTCATCGGTCCGACGCCGCCCGGCACCGGTGTGATGTATCCCGCGACGGGTTCCACGGCTTCATAATCCACATCGCCGCAGAGCTTGCCGTTTTCGTTTCGGTTCATCCCCACGTCGATCACGACGGCGCCCGGTTTCACCATGTCCGCCGTGATGAGCTTCGCTTTGCCGACCGCCGCCACAAGGATCTCCGCCTCGCGGCAGACCGCTGCAAGATCCTTTGTCCGGCTGTGACAGACCGTCACGGTGCCGTGCTCATGAAGCAGGAGCATCGCCATCGGTTTTCCGACGATATTGCTCCGCCCCACGACGACGCAGCGCTTCCCCTCGACGGAAACGCCCGTCGAGTGGATCAGCTCCATAACGCCGGCGGGGGTACACGGCAGAAACGTATAATCCCCGATCATGATGCGTCCCACATTGTACGCGTGAAACGCGTCGACATCCTTTTTCGGATCGATGTGCTCCACGACCAGCTTCTCATCGAGATGGGCGGGAAGCGGAGACTGCACGAGGATCCCATGGATCTTCGGGTCCGCATTCAATCGGGCGATCAACGCGAGGAGCTCCTCCTGCGTCGTCTCCTTCGGGAGAAGATGCACCTCGGAATAAATGCCCGTCTCCGCGCATGCCTTCTTCTTGTTGTTCACATAGATCGCGGAAGCGGGATCGTCCCCGACAAGCACGACCGCCATCCCGGTCTCAACGCCCTGTGCTTTGAGCGCTGCGACCTCTTCAGCGACCTCTTTGCGCACGCGCGCGGCAATGCTCTTTCCGTCAATTCGTACCGCCATCCGGTTCTTCCTCCTTTTTCTCCTCGGCGTGGTCCGCTTCTTCCGCTGCATCCGCCCCGGTCTCCGCTTCATTGTCTGCCGCAGCAGTACCACCTTCCGCAGTATCCTCTCCTTTCGGCTCCTCCGTATGTCCAGAGAGGGAAACCTCGACCTTTTCCTTTGCTTCTTCGGCGCTGATCCCCGCAAAGATCGTGCTCTCGGCGGTCTCGTCGATCCGCACGCTCTTTTTCTCGGCCGAAATCGCTTCGATCCCGTTCAGCTCCATCACTGCTTTGCTGCCGCAGCCGGAAAGCGAAGTCCGTTTCCGGAACACGATCAGCAGGACAAGCGCGGCTGCCGCAGAGACGCCCGCGAGGACCTGCGAGACGCGCAGATCGATCCCGGGAAGAAGCAGGCTGTCCGTGCGCAGTCCTTCGATGAAGAAGCGCTCGACGCCGTACCAGAGGATATACAGCAGAAAGGTCTGTCCGTCATAGCGGCGGAAGTACCTCGTGAAAATGTGCAGGACAAGCGCGCCGAGCAGGCAGGAAAGCGATTCATAGAGGAAACAGGGATGTACGTTCCCCATGACGATCTCCGCCGTTTTCTCACTGTACATTCCCCACGGCAGATCGGTCGCCGTACCGAAAGCCTCCTGGTTGACGAAGTTGCCCCAGCGGCCGATGCCCTGCCCGATGAAATACCCGACAGACGCCACGTCGAGCACAGCTGCGACGTGCATTTTCCGCCATTTTGCAACCAAACCGCCGACCAAAAGCCCGCCGATGATGCCGCCGTAGATCCCGAGTCCGCCGTTTTTGATATTGAAGATCTGCATGGGGTCGTTGAGGTACAGATTTCCGGCGTAAAACAGGACGTAATAGAGCCGCGCGCCGACAATACCGCCGATCATCCCGCCGATGATCGCGTCAGTCAAATAGTCCCGGTTGATCCGCATCGCTTTGCTGGAGGCAAAGCCATAGAGGACCGCAAGCAGGAATCCGATTCCGATGAGGATGCCATACCAGTAGACCTGGATCCCAAAGACCTCAAACGCGACCGGGTGCAGCGTGAACGTCAGCCCGAGCTCCGGAAACTGGACCGTATTCGTCATACCGCTTCCCCCTCCGCTTCCAGCGGCAGGATCACGGAGACCGCAGAGCGTTCCTCGTCAAAGAGCTCTGCGATCCGCCGATTCACGTCCGCGGCGGTGATCTCACGGAAACTCTCCAGATACCGGAACAGCTCACGGCCGCTGAACTCCATGTCCATCACGGCGTTTGCAAGGTGCTCCGGGACGTTGAGACCGGAGATGTTTGCGCCGTAGAGCGCCTTTGCGGTGCGCTTTACGTCTTCCTCGGAGACACCCTCTGCCTTCAAACGGCGCATTTCCTCACGGATCGCCTCGCATACCGCGTCGGGGTCGCGGGACTCGCCGCCGAAGATCACAGAGGCATACCCGGAGCCCTCGAAGAACTCGCTGCTGAATGACGCCTCGTTGATGAGAGAGGCATCGAGCAGGCGGCGGAACAGCGGGGAGCTGTCCGAAGCCATGATGTTGAGCAGGATCTCGGTCGTGGCGTAGTCCTTCTCGGAGCACCGTTTCGCGGCGTTCGCCGCTTTCACGCCGAACTCAAAGAGCGGCGCGGCGACCGCGAGGCGCTCCTCCGTGCGGGCGGTGACGACCGTATCCGGCTCCGGCGGGAACGCGCGCTCGACATCCACCGCCGCACTGGGCTTCAGCATCTTGTCACAGATCTCCAAAACGCATTCCGGCGTGCAGCTCCCCGCGACGGAAAGCGCCATATTGCGAAGATTGTAGAACGTATGATAGCAGTCGTAAAGATGGTCCGCGGTGATCTCCGCGATGCTTTCCACCGTACCGGCGATGTCCTCACGGATCGGGTGCGTGTGGTAGAGCGCGCGAAGCAGGTTGAAGAGTACGCGCCACTGGGGGTCGTCGTCGTACATCTTGATTTCCTGCCCGATGATCCCCTGCTCCTTCTGGACCGTCTGCGCCGTAAAATACGGGGACTGCACAAAGTCGAGCAGGATCTCCAATGCTTCGTCCGCTTTTTCGGTACACGCAAACAGATAGCGCGTCGTCTCAAAGGATGTAAACGCGTTCGACGAGGCACCGATCTTCGCGAATCGGGAAAACGCGTCCCCGTCCTCGCTCTCGAAAAGCTTGTGCTCCAGAAAATGCGCGATGCCCGCCGGGGTCGTGCGCGCCTCGGGCTCGTCGCTGCGCTTGAAGGATTTGTCAATGGAGCCGTATTTGGTCCCAAAGAGGCCAAATGTCGTGCGGACGCCCTCCTTCGGATAGACAAACACCGTGAGCCCGGAGTCGTGCGGGATTCGATAATACTTTTCTCCTGTCAGAACACTCTGGATGGTTTGGATCTCGCTCACTTCGCGGACACCCCTTTCAGCATATAGACCGTGTCGAGCACCGCGTGCTGCGCAGCGTCGACGATCTCCTCTTTCGCCACCTTCATGATCTCTTCCGCATACTGCTCGGGCGTTCTGAGGTCCCCGGAAAGAATTCCGCCGAGATACCAGCCTTCCATCGCCGCCGCGGAATCCGCCACAGCCGTACAGCTTGTCTTCATCGCAAGGCGTGCATGGAGCAGCTCCTCGTCCGAAATATTGCCGTTTTGGATCTCCCGAAGCTCATGGAGGATCGCCTCCTCCGCGCGTTCGAGATTCTTGGTCTCGACGCCGCTCTGCACAAAGATGACGTTCTTCTGCTGTTCGTTCTGCGCGGAGCAATAGTAGCAGAGGCTCTGCTTTTCCCGGACGTTCAGGAACAGCTTGGAGCTCGGTGTCCCGCCGAATACGATCGCAAGCATCCGGTTCGCGAGCCGCTTTTTCTGGTCGGCGTCCAGCCCGAAGCCCATCACCAGTTTGGACTGTGCGAGCGTCATTTCCTCCGTGACGCGCAGCGGTTCCGTGCGCGGCGTGTGCGGATGTGTCGCGACCGGCGCGCAGTCTCTCCCGCCGAGCTGTTCGGCAAAGCGCTCGGCGAAGCTGCCGTCGACGCCGTCGCCGAAGCTGAAATGCAGGACCTGCGCACGCTGGAGCGCTTCCTTCCACGCCCCGACGATCTCCTCGCGCCGAATGTCTTCCAGCGACTCCCGCGTGCCGAGACGCGAGATCCCGGCGGGCTCGCCCTGGAACATCAGCTCCGTCGCGCGGTTTTTCGCATAGATCCGTTTTTCGTTGAACTCGGATTCCAAAGTTTCCACAAGCTGCCGCCGTTCCTGGATGAAGCCGTCCTCGGGGAAATGCCCGTCCTCGGCCAGCAGCGGATCGAACAGGATCTTCTCGAGGAGCGACGCCATCGTCCGCTCCACGTCTTCGCCGTCAAACGCGAAGCGGTTCGCGATGCCGGAGGCGGAGAGATTCAAAAGCTGGTTGTCCCCCGCACGGGTGACGCCCGCAAGAACAGAAGCGCCGTACAGAGATTGCAGATACCTGCCGAACGCCGTATAATCCGGATACTCCTTCGTCACGCGCGAGACGAGAAACGGGACCGTCGCGCGCAGGGAGGAGATCCGGTCGCTTTCGAGCGGAAGAACGAGGTGGACGGAGCAGCGCGCCGTCGTAAACTGCGGCGTCGGCTGCCAAAACGCGGTGAGGCCGCTGTCCTTTTTTTCTATGATGTTGTGTTTCACAAATGACCCACCTTCCGGGCAGTAATGGTTTACAGCTTCTTTTTCCCGATACTTCGGGCGATTATGTCTATTATAGCACAAGCGAAAGGACAATAAAAGAGGAAAGTCGGACGTTTTTGCAAATTTTACAATTTGCACGTATACGGAAGAAGGAGGCTTTTCCGCGAAAAAGCCTCCTTCCCATTCGATTTCAGTGGAACAGTTCAAAGAAAAGCCCGGTCGCCGCAGAGGCAAGGTAGAGCACAGCCAGAAAGAAAAGGTTTTCTTGCAGCCTCCGATTTGCCCGGAACAGAACAAGCAGCCCGACCCCCGCGCCGGAGCACAGCCCCGCGACCAGCGCGCCGAACCGCAGCGTCCCGGAAAGAAAGAGCTCGGCGAGCAGAACGGACACGGCGCAGTTCGGGATCAGGCCGACAAGCGCCGCAAGGAATGGCTGGAACGCGCTCCCCGAGAGGAGAAAAGCCGAAACGCGCTCTGCCCCAAGCAGATCCATCCCGTATCCGAGCAGGAGATTGACGGCGAGCACGAACAGGAAGATCCCTATTGTATGATGGAGCGCCGCGCGAAAAATGCCGCTGTGCTCGCAGTCGCACTCGGCGCAGAGCTCCTCGAACGGCGGCTCGTCCGGCAGCCTGCCGCGCAGAAGAAAATCGATCAAGAAGCCGAATACGACGGCGGAGATCAGCTTCGCGAGCAGGAGCGGCAGGATGCTCCCCAGCATCTGCGGGTGCGCCAGAAGGATCAGGAGCGCCTGATCGCTCGTCGAGAGGAACACCGCGAGCAGCGTCCCCATCGTGATGACTCGCCCGGCATAGAAATTCGCAGCGGCCACCGAAAATCCGCACTGCGGGATCATGCCCAGCAGCGCGCCGGCCAAAGGCCCGAACCGTCCGACGCCGGCAAGGCTGCTTTTCATTTTCTCGCTCGCCCGATGCTCCAAAAACTCCATGAGGAGAAAGGCTGCGAACAGGAAGGGCAGCATTTGCAAAGCGTCGAGTAACGCGTCCAAAAGAATATCCAGGAAAAACAGCTCCTATTCTCGAAAGATCAGTGTACGTCCATGATAACCTTCATCGTGGACTGGCGGTTCGCGTCGATATACCGGTACGCTTCGGCGTAGTCCGCGAATGCAAAATGCTTGGAGATCAGCGACTGCAGTCGGACTTTCCCCACGTTCACAAGACGGATCGCTTCAAGATAGTCCTCGTTCCGGTACATCATCGTCGTATTGAGATCGAGCTCGTGGTCGTTGAGGACCGCGAGGTCCACCTTTGCGAGATCCGCAAAGACCGCGACCAGAATGATCGTGCTGCCCTTTCGCGCGTATTGGATCGCCTGTCCCATGGTGACGTCGTTTCCCGCGCAGTCGTAGATCACGTCCGCCTTGTCAGGACCAAACGCCTGCACCAGCGCGTCCCCGAAATCCGTCCGCGCGGTATTCACGCAGAAATCCACGCCGCATTCCTTTGCCTTTTCGAGGCGAATGTCGCTGACGTCCGTGATGAGCACGCTCTCCGCGCCCATGCCCTTGGCGGCCTGCGCCACAAGAATGCCGATCGGCCCCGCGCCGAGGACCGCGACCCGCATATCCCGCATATCTCCGAACCGGTTGAGGGCGTGAACCGCAACGGCGAGCGGTTCGATCATCGCGCCTTCGTCAAAGCTCATCGTTTCCGGCAGAGGCGTGACCTTTGCCGCGTCGACCGCGAAGTACTCCGAAGCGACGCCGGTCGTCTGGAAGCCCATGACTTTGAGCTCCTCGCACAGATTATACTTCCCGTGGCGGCAGGGATGGCATTTTCCGCAGACCACCTGGGGCTGGATCGTCACCTTCTGTCCGAGCGCAAAGCCCGTCACGCCATCACCGAGCGCGGCGATCTCGCCGGAGACCTCGTGTCCCTGCGTGACCGGATATTTTGTGAAAGGGTGTTTGCCGTGCCAGACATGAATGTCCGACCCGCACACGCCGATCCGCATGATCTTCACCAACACCTCACCAGCTTTCGGGCGCGGCGTCTCTACTTCCCGAAAAACGATCTTCCCGGGCTCTGTCATTACCTGCTGGATCACAAGAGGTCCCTCCCGTTCGATAAAACTGTGATTCTCTTATCTCATTATAACACGGCACACGGGTCCCGTGCAAGCCGATCTCACCACATCGCAGGGACCTTTGGGCAGTACAATGCCTTCTTCGCGGCGCGCGCCTCCACAAAGCACCCGCAGAGCGCGCACATCCCGTTCGTGAGACTGTCGCAGGCGCGGCAGACGCGCAGCCTTGACTCGTAGACTTCGGCGTCCGCCTTTTGCTCCGCGGGCAGGTTCTCCACGTAATCCCGGATGGTCTGATACAGCGCCGCGTCCTGCACGTCGCGCAGCAGGCAGCGTCGGCAGATCCGTTCGCTCATCGGACGGAGATCTCCAGCACGGCGCACGCAGGGACGGTGAAGCGCAGCGTCCCGCCATCCATAGAAAGAGCGTCAAACGGCCGCACGCGGACCGCGTCCGGCGCGTCAAAATCGTTGTGCGCGCTCGGCGCGCCCGTGAGGACACGCGCACGGACCGATGTTCCTGTGGACTCCGGCAGCTCGCAGACCACCGGCGCATCCTCCGCCGCGGAGAGATTCGCGACCGTGATGTGCGTCTCTCCCGTCCCGTTCTTCGAGGCGGAGACGCTGAGGTTCGGGACCTTTTCCCCGTCCGGTCCGACGTCGGGGCACTCCAGCGCACACGCGAGAAGCTCCGCGTCGTGGTGGCACTGATAGAGATCAAAGACGTGATAC
>CANQIG010000033.1 GCA_947623765.1 uncultured Clostridia bacterium
AAGACGGCGGAACATACGGCGCAGGCCGTGAAGAAAACCGGACAGACTGCAAGAGCCGCACAGCGAACGGTGCAGGCTGCGCGGTTCGCCGCAAAGACTGCGGCAGCCGGTGTAAAAGCCGCTGCGAAAGCGCTGGCATCCACCATCAAGGCCATCATTGCGGGCACCAAAGCGCTCGTATCCGCATTGATCGCCGGCGGGTGGATCGCTATTCTCGTCATTCTGGTGGTCGTATTGCTGGGGGCTGCCATTTCCATCTTCGGTGACGGCAAGAGCTCGTCGTATACCCCTGTGAGCGAGGAGGTGGAAGCGTATGAACCGACGATACGGAAATATGCGACCCAGTACGGGATTCCCGACTATGTGGAGCTGATCAAGGCCGTCATGATGCAAGAAAGCGGCGGACGAGGACTCGACCCGATGCAATGCGCAGAGGGAACCGTAAACACACGATACCCGCACGAGCCGAATGGGATCAAGGACCCGGAGTATTCGATAGACTGCGGCGTGCAGGAGATGAAAAAGGTCTTGCTTGAAGCCGAGGTGGAAAGCCCCATTGATCTGGAGCACATCAAGCTCGCCCTGCAAGGGTACAACTTCGGAAATGGCTATATTTCATGGGCGAATGAAAAATACGGCGGGTACTCCTATGCCAATGCGGTGGAGTTTTCCGAGATGATGGCTGCGCGCATGGGCTGGGAGGGGTACGGCGATACGCAGTATCCCTTCCACGTCCTGCGGTTCTATCCGTATGGGCGTGCATTCACGGGCGGCGGAGACCAAGCGATTGTTGCCGTCGCGTTGACACAGGTCGGCAATGTGGGCGGCGAGCCTTACTGGAGTTGGTATGGGTTTTCATCCCGAGAGGAATGGTGCGCCTGCTTCGTGAGCTGGTGTGCGAACCAATGCGGGTATATCGACGAGGGGGTGTTTCCAAAATTCTCCGGCGTTTCGGAAGGTGTGCGCTGGTTTCAGGAGCGCGGCTTGTTGCAGGACGGAAGTTACGAACCGCAGCCCGGTGACATTATCTTTTTCGATTGGGACAGTCCCGGCACAGGACAGGACGGGAACCCCGATCATGTCGGCATCGTGGAAAAGGTGGAGGACGGCTTCGTGTACACCATAGAGGGGAATTCGGATGACGCGTGCAAGCAGAGACGATATTCAAGCAGTTATTATGAAATCTACGGATATGGATGCTTATGCTTTGTAGATATATAAGTATCTCGAAGTAAAAAGGAGAGAAGAGAGATGTCCGTCGCAAAGGACATCTCTCCTCTTCTCCGTCGCAAAATGGGAACCTTGTTCTTTGTTTAAACAAGTCTTCCGTTTTCGATTTCATAGATCTCGTCGGAAAGATTCTCTAACAAGTTCCTTTCATGACATGAAAGAACTACAATCTTATCCTTTGCTCTCAGTTGAGCCATCAGATCTTTTACAAGTTTTACCCCCTCACGATCCAAAGCATTGAACGGTTCATCCAGCAGCAGAATCGGATGATCTTCCATAATAGCGGCAGCTATGCCAAGCCTCTGCTTCATACCAAGAGAATATTTCCGGTATTTCCGTCTGTCTTCCGGATCGAGCCCCAGCCTGCAAATCGCGTTCTTGATTTCATCCTCGCCAATGCAGTTCTGAATTCGAGCCAGCATAAGCAGATTCTCATATCCGGTCATCCCGTCCAAAAACGACGGAGTCTCAATTAGAACTCCAACTTTTCCGATGGCTGTTTCTTCCTTGCCGTCTATCATAATAGTGCCGTGTGTTGGACGGATCAGTCCGCAAATCGCTCGCATCAGCATGGTTTTGCCTGACCCGTTCACACCGGAAAGCCCATATATTTTCCCGCTTTCAAACGAACAGCTGACGTTGTCCAGTACGGTTGCTCCTCGTATTATTTTCGTGTATTCTTTTATCTCAATGCGCATAGAAATCTCCTCTATAAAATGTCTTTTCTTTCTAGAACTATGACGCCGTACAGTGTCACCAGCACTGTAAGAAGAACAAGCAGTACAACCATTCCTGCGGCTGTAACCGGCTGATAGGCCAAAAGGCTGCTATTGAAGTACCGCCCGGTCATTGCATAACAGCTCAGCAAAAAGGGATTCTGGAAAAACGCGCCTGCCAAAAGAAATGTTAAAACAGCGAGACAGGCGATGGGCGGTTTGAAGATAAACGTCAGCAGCGTTTGCAGCAAACCGAGTCCGGCAATAGCGAACCATATTTCAAAAAACATCTTGGCGCCAAGCGCTCCGCTGTTCTGCAAACCGTAATGCGCGGGGAAAAAAGAGGATGTATTCTGTGTTAGTTTTCCGCGTATCCCTGCCACTGCGCAGATCGTACCGAATTGCAGTAAGAAAGACACTGTAACGGAAAAGATGCTGAACAGACATTTGGAAAACCACCATTTTTTTCGGCTTTTCGTCCGTGGGAATATATTCTTTCCGCTAAGGACATAATCGCTGTATGGGTATTGAAGTACGGGGATGAGACAGAAAAACACACAGCTTATCCATAAAAACGGCGGAGAAAAAGGTACCCCCTTTAACGGATCGTAGGGATCGCACCCTCTGTACGCTCCAAAAAGCAAGTCTATCCACGTTAGCGTGCAATCCTTCCCTTCTCTGATTTCAATATCTTCCAAAAGGAGCAAACAGGCAGCAGCTCCAACGAAAATCGGCAAAAGATAAAGGGAAAACCTTTTGATCAGGCCGGCTTTCAAATCATATTGGAAGTAGGAGAGGAAAAAATGATTTTTCTTTTTCGCGAGAGAGGTCAAATCATTCACTCCGATCCGTCATTTCTTAAAGCTACCCAAGAAGCTTTTTCATCCTTTGCCGCGCTTTCTCCCTCCCCATAAGGGCGATTGGACGCACCGATCACCAGATCGTTGGCCTCAAGAAGCTCTTTCGGAACGTAAAACCCAATCGTGAACGTGCGGTCATCCTCCTGATTCATCACAAAATGATAATATCGTCCCTGCACCCCTTCCGAAAAATAGTCCAGATCTGAATAACCGTCCGTTTCCAAGTAAAAAGTATCGCCAGACTCGGAGCCTTTCAGCCTTTTCACAAAATCGGTGATCCAAAAGACCCCCGCTGTGTCGTCGCGCTCGTTATATTCTTCGATCTCACTTGCGTACATTTCACCTTGGTTGCCCACAGCACCGTGATTTTCGATCCGTATGTCAAGCAAGACAAATTCATAGTCATATCCTAACTCTGCAACACGGTTGGAACCAGTGAGCCGATCCGCAGAGATGCCTGCCTCTTCAGCCGAACCAAAAATACGAAGGTTCGAGTAGGTCACATCAAATTTGCCGGTAGTCAGTATTGCCTTAACAGGCTCTCCTAAAGGATAAACCTTTCCCGCGAGAAACGGGTATTCACCCGACAACGACACGTCTGCCGATTCTTCGGGCGAACTCCCGGTTTCCTCCGAAGGACTTTCAGAGACGCTCTCCTCCTGCTTTTCAGAGGTTGGCACAGTATAATCCCTTTGAGGGAAATGAAAACCTGCTTTCCACAAAGTCAGACGATTCCATGCCGCATGGGCTGGGGATCAAAAACATACGGGACACGGCGGCAAAGTACAACGGAATGTTGGAAAACGCTTATCAAGACGGAGAGTTTATCTCCATCGCATTCCTGAATTTTCAGCTTCCTGCCCAATATTCACAAACTGGAGGCAAATAATGTTAAACCAGATCGCGCAACGGCTTACAGAATGTTTATACAGACACTGTCGTCTTGATGAACAAAGGCGGGCGGTTTACATTTATGGCTTTGAATTGTTGATTTCCACAATGTGCTCGATCATTTGCATATTAAGCTTATCTGCTTTCCTTCCTCACTATTTTTCAGGTGTTGTTTTTCTAATTGTTTTTATATCTCTCCGCCTATTTGCTGGTGGGTATTTTCGTTAGCAAAAAATGCGAAACTCTGCTAATGCGATTAGCAGGATGTCGAGGCATCTGTGTGCAAAAAAGCAGTGATGTGTATTTATTATTATCTGTTTAGAAGGTTTTTGCAAAGAAAGCGAAAACTCTTTTTCTGAAAAAAGATCGAAGCCGAAAACCCGCATAAATACTGGTTCTTTCGGCTCCAATCTGGCACCCGCGGGAGGAATTGAACCTCTGGCCTACCGCTTAGGAGGCGGTCGCTCTATCCCCTGAGCTACGCGGGCTTATTAATCTTTTAAATGTGTTTCCGTACACTTTTCGGAAAAAGGCAGACCATCAAACGGACACTTAGGAGGCGGTCGCTCTATCCGCTGAGCTACATGGGCATGATCCGCACACGGCCCGCTTTTCCCGCCCGCTTGGGGACGCCTCCCCGCGCGGCGCTCGAAGCCCTGTGCTTTTAGTATTGTACCGCATCGCGCTGCGTTTGTCAAATGGCTTTGCGAAAATCGCAAAAGAAAAGCAAAAGAAAAGCAAAAGTGCCGCATTTCTCCGCTTCTTCTCTTGACATTTTACATAACTCCGAGTACAATTAGAATGAATTTCCCTGCGGACGGCGTACGCCGCGCGGTAAGGAGCGCCCGCCATGGTATTTGCTGATCTCTTTTTCATCTACGTTTTTCTGCCGCTTTGCCTGCTGAGCTATGCGCTGGCGCGGAGCATCGGGGCGAAAAACGTGGTGCTCATCGTTTTTTCGCTGATCTTTTACGCCTGGGGCGAACCGCTCTGGGTGCTTTTGCTGCTCTTCAGCACGGTCTTCAACTGGCGGGTCGGCATCGCGATCGACCGTGACCGCAAGCGCCGGCGCGGCGGGAACGGCGGGAAGCTCGCGGTGACGCTCGGCGTCGTCGTGGACCTCGCGCTGCTCATCGTCTTCAAATATAGCGGGTTCCTCGTGGAGAACTTCAACGCGCTGACGCACCTTGCCGTGCCGGTGCCGAAGATCACGATGCCCATCGGCATCAGCTTCTTCACGTTCCAGGCGATCTCCTACGTGCTCGACTGCTACTGGGACACGGTGAAAGTGCAGAAGCGGTACTCGCGTTTCCTGTTGTACCTCTCCCTCTTCCCGCAGCTCATCGCCGGGCCGATCGTCCGGTACAGCGTCATCGAGGACGAGATCGACAACCGCACGATCTCCCCGAGCGACGTCTGCGACGGCGCGCTGCGCGTCATCATCGGCCTCGCGAAGAAGGTCCTCCTCGCGAACAACCTCTACGCCATCGTCACGACCTTCTTCGGGCGGGACATCACAGGACTCTCGGTGCTCGGCACCTGGTACACCGTGATCCTCTATTCGCTCTACATCTACTTTGATTTCAGCGGCTACTCCGACATCGCCATCGGCCTCGGGCGGATCTTCGGCTTCCACTTCGACGAGAACTTCCGGTACCCGTTCGTCTGCCAGACCATCGGCGAATTCTGGCAGCGCTGGCACATCTCGCTCGGCTCCTTCTTCCGCGACTACCTCCTGATCGTCCCGATCTTCGGGAAACACCGGAAATACGTCAGCCTGTTCCTCGTCTGGTTCTGCACCGGCTTCTGGCACGGTGCGGCGTGGAATTTCATCCTTTGGGGCCTCTACTTCGGCGTGTTCATCTTCTTCGAGCAGAAGCTCGGCAAGCGCCGCCTGAAAAAATGGCCGCTCGTCCTGCGCCACATCTACACGAAGCTCGTCATCATCGTCGGCTTCGGCATCTTCTATTTCGAGGATCTCAGCCAGCTCGGGCAATTCTTCCTCAACATCTCCGGCGCGAGCGTGTTCCTGAACAACGCCCCGGTCTTCGACGTCTACACCTGGTCCTCCCTGACGAGCAACGTCTTCCTCATCGCGGCGAGCATCGCCGCGAGCCTGCCGATCCTGCCGCGCGTCAAGTCCCTCGTGCTCGAAAGCGACAGCGCCGCGGTCTATACCGCGGGCCGCATGGCCGCGCTGCTCGGGTGCGTGGCGATGCTCGCGGCGGTGAGCATCCTCCTGGTGGACACCACCTCGAACGTTTTCCTCTACTGGAGATTCTGACGTTACCCCGAGAAAGGAGTGCTTCCCTTGGATAAAAGATACGCGCGGCGCAGCGCCAAGGCGGACCGCGAACGGACCGTCACCGCGCTCAGCCTCATCCTCCTGCTCGTCTGTTTTCTCGCGATGCTCGCGTATTTCGTGTTCGGGCCGCGCTCGACCCGTTCGGAGATCGAGCGGCGCGAGCTCGCGACGATGCCGGAGTTTTCCGCGAAGAGCTATTTCGACGGCTCCTATACCGCCGGGGTCACGACGTTTTTCACGGACACCGTGCCCTTCCGCGACACGCTGACGAAGGCCCGCAGCACCATGAAGGGCTGGTTCGGGCTGACGCTCGCGGGCGAGGGCGATGTGATCTTCCTCGGCAACCCGACCGGGGACAGCAAGGGCGCGGGCAACGAGGCCGCGGCGGGCGGCGCAAGGCCGCCGCAGAACACCGCCGCGCCGAGCGTGACGCCTGAACCCGTGCCGAACGCCGGCGTGGTGATCGCCGGGGCGGGCCGCTTCGAGGAGGCCGACCCCACCGCGACGCCCGAGCCGGTCGACTACACCCGGGAGGAACCGGAGGACTGCACGACCTCCGGCAACGTCTACATCGTCAAGCAGAACGGCCACTACCGCGGCATGGAATACTATTACGGCAATGTTGCGAACGCCGGCGGCTACATCTCCGGGCTGACCGCGCTGCGCAACAGCATCCCGGACAGCGTGAACATCTGGTCCATGCCGGCGCCCGTGGCGGGCCAGTTCTACGCGCCGCCGGAGGTCTGGGCCGCCGGCAACATGACGAGCTGCTCCGACGTCTTTGACGACATCGCCGCGGAGCTGCCCGCAGGCGTGCAGTCGGTCAACGTGTGCGACGCGCTCGCGAGCCACGCGAACGAGGAGATCTACCTGAGGACCGACCACCACTGGCAGCCGCTCGGCGCGTACTACGCGGCGCAGCAGTTCGCGCTTGCGGCGGGCGTGCCGTTCGCGGACCTCTCGACGTATGAGAAGCACGTAAACGAGGGGTACGTCGGCACGATGTACGGCTTCACCGACATGAACGACCTCATCCTCAACGACCCGGACGACTTCACGTACTACGTGCCGACGGTCAAATACACGTCCGCATACTACGACGGGGCGTTCAATTACCAGTACACCGACGACCTGTTCGCCGACGTCTCCCTCGATTACAGCTACGGGATGTTCCTCGGCGGCGACCAGAACATCGTGAAGACGACGACCGAGGTGAAGAACGGCCGCGTCCTGCTCGTCATCAAAGACAGCTACGGCAACGCGACGATCCCGTTCTACACGAGCTCGTTCGAGAAGATCTACGTGGCGGACGTCCGGTACTTCTGGCTGAACCTGCCGAACTTCATCGACACCATCGGCGCGACGGACGTGCTGTTCACGATGAGCGCGTTCTCGATCGTCAGCGACAATTCCTGGTATATCCCGAGCCTCGTCACGCAGGATCCCGACACGGTGATCGTGGACAGCGATCCCGACGCCGAGCCGCCCCGGACGGCGCAGACGCAGACGTCCGACAACGGATCGGCCGGGGAGGACGGCGGGGAGACGCCCGATTCCGACACGGACGGCGACACAGACCCGAACACCGTGACCCCGCACGATACGCCATAAACACGGAAACCAAAAAAAGGAGAACAAAACCATGGACCAGAAAACCGTTTTCGCCCGTTTGGAGCGCCTTTTCCAGACCTTCTTCAAGGACCGCAGCATCCGCCTGACCCGGGACACCACCGAGGCCGACATCGAGGACTGGGACAGCCTCGAGCACGTGGCCTTGCTCGCCGCGATCGAGAAGGAGTTCCGCATGAAGTTCACCCTGCGGGAGATCTCCGGCATGAAGAACGTCGGCGAGATGGCGGACATCATCGCCGCGCGCGCGACCCGCTGACGCGCCGCCGTCCGCACGCCACAAAACAAAGATACAGACCCCGCCGCGCCTCTCCGCTGGAAGCGTACCATGGCGGGGTCGTTTTTTCCCCAAAGGCGCGGCACAAACGTGAGGGGCCGCGCATAGAATAGATCGGCGGCAAAATGCACTTGCTTTTTTCCTCCGGATGTGCTACAATCATGCCAAAGATCCATCTGCAAACGCTGTGACCGAACGAGTACCCCGGGACGCGCCCACAGAGAGCGGCAGCCGTCGGCTGGAAGCTGCCACGCGAGAGCGCCGGGCGAAGTGCATTCGCGAGCGGGCGGCGCGAGCGGCTTTCGCCGCAAGCCCCGCACGGAGCGGCACCGTTACTGCCTTGGGCGCGAGGAGCGCCCGTCGAGTGAAAAATCGGAGTGGAACCGCGGGTCCGCCCGCCCCCGAGCGCCTTTTCGGCGTTCGGTTTTTTTGCATTTTGCGCCTCTTTTTTCTCGGAAAGGAGGCGAAAGCGGTGTTCAAAGAGCTGAAAGCGGAGCTCGAATCCATCCGCGCGCGGGACCCCGCCGCGCGGTCCCTGTTCTCGGTCTTCGTCTTTTCCCCGGGCCTTCGGGCGCTGCGCGCATACCGCCGGGCGCACCGGCTGCGCGCGCACGGCCTCGGGTTTCTCGCGGAGTGGATCTCCCAGCGCGCGCGGCGGCGGACCGGCATCGAGATCCATCCCGGCGCCGAGATCGGGCCGGGGCTCTTCATCGACCACGGCATGGGCGTCGTCATCGGGGAGACGGCCGAGATCGGCCGAAACTGCACGCTCTACCACGGCGTGACGCTCGGCGGGACGGGCAAAGCGCGCGGCAAGCGCCACCCGACGCTCGGCGACGGTGTGACCGTCGGCGCGGGCGCGAAGCTCCTCGGGAACATCACGGTCGGCGACGGCGCGAAGATCGGCGCGGGCGCGGTGGTGCTCTGCGACGTACCCGCAAACTGCACGGCGGTCGGCGTTCCGGCGAGGATCCTGCCGCCGCATCCAACAAACCAATAAAGCGCCGGACGCGCGAAACGAAAGGAAACGAATATGCAGCTTTACAACACGCTCACCCAGAAAAAAGAGGAATTCGTCCCGCACGAGCCGGGCAAGGTCCGGATGTACACCTGCGGCCCGACGGTCTACCACTTCGCGCACATCGGGAACCTGCGCACGTATATCATGGAGGATATGCTCGAAAAGTCGCTGCGGTACCTCGGCTACGACGTGACGCGCGCGATGAACATCACTGATGTCGGCCACCTTTCGAGCGACGGCGACACCGGCGAGGACAAGATGCTCTCCGGCGCGAAGCGCGAGCACAAGTCCGTGATGGAGATCGCGAAGTTCTACACCGACGCGTTCTTCTCGGACTGCGAAAAGCTCGGCATCCAAAAGCCGGAGATCGTCGTCCCCGCGACGGGCTGCATCGACACGTTCATCGAGCTCGTCTCCGCGCTGCTCGATAAGGGCTTCGCGTACCTCGCGGGCGGGAACGTCTACTTCGACACCTCGCAGCTCAAAACGTACTACGTCTTCGGCAACATGGAGGAGGAAGGGCTCGCGGTCGGCGTGCGCGAGAGCGTCGAGGCCGACGGGAACAAGCGCAACAAGAGCGATTTCGTCCTCTGGTTCACGAAGTCGAAGTTCGACGACCAGGAGCTCAAATGGGAGTCGCCGTGGGGTCTCGGGTACCCCGGCTGGCACATCGAGTGCTCCGGCATCTCGATCAAATACCTCGGCGAGTACCTCGACATCCACTGCGGCGGCATCGACAACGCCTTCCCGCACCACACGAACGAGATCGCGCAGAGCGAGTCGTACCTCGGGCACCCGTGGTGCCGGTACTGGTTCCACGTGCTGCACCTGAACGACGCGCGCGGGAAGATGTCGAAATCAAAGGGCGGCTTTTTGACGGTCTCCCTGCTCGAGGAGCAGGGCTACGACCCGATGGCCTACCGCTTCTTCTGCCTGCAGTCGCATTACCGCAAACCGCTCGCGTTTTCGTTCGAGAACCTCGACAACGCCGCCGCCGCGTACAAAAAGCTCGTGCAGCGCATCGCTGCGCTCAAGGACGACGGCAAGCGCGACGAAGCGGGCGCCGCGCCGCTGCGCGGATCGTTCCGCGGCGCGCTCGCGAACGACATCAACACGGCGCAGGCGCTGACGGTCCTCTACGACGTGCTCAAGGCCGACCTCCCCGACGGCGAAAAGCGCGCGCTGCTCGCGGAGTTCGACGGCGTGCTCACGCTCCGCCTGATGGAGGCCGCGGAGAAAGAGGCCGCGAACGCGCAGCCTTCCGGCGTGGATGCGGACGAGGCCGCCGAGATCGAAGTGCTGATCGCGCGGCGCGTCGAGGCGCGCAAGGCGAAGAACTGGGCCGAGGCCGACGCCATCCGCGACGCGCTCGCCGCGCGAGGCGTGACCTTGACCGACACGCCCGAGGGCGTGAAATGGAGCAAAAAGTGAGGCGCGTGAAACGAAAGGAGCTGCTATGGAATTTTTTCGCCTGACCGACCGCCCGGAGATGCTGGAACAGATGGCTCTGTGGTTCCACGAAAAATGGGGCGTGCCGATCGAGGCCTACCGGGACAGTATGCGGTCGTGCCTTGCGGGACCCGGCCCTGTGCCGGAATGGTACGCGGCGGTCGAAAACGGGCGCATCGTCGGCGGGCTCGGCGTGATCGAAAACGACTTTCACGACCGCAAGGACCTTACGCCGAACGTCTGCGCCGTCTACACCGAGCCGGACCGGCGCGGGCGCGGCGTCGCAGGGGCTTTGCTGCGCCTCGCCTGCGGCGACATGGCGTCGCGCGGCGTTTCGACGCTCTATCTTTTGACCGACCACACGGGCTTTTACGAGCGGTACGGCTGGGAATTTTACTGCATGGCGCAGAGCGACGGCGAGGCGCATCCCTCGCGGATGTACGTCCACCGCGCCTGAAAGGGAGACGGGCATGAGACTGCACTACATGGGAAAATACGATCTGGACCCGGAGTCGCTGCCGAAACGGGAGCACCCGCCCGGCGCGGTGCCGTTCCGGGAGGCGAAGGACACGAAGACGCTCTCCGTCTTCGCGAACCTCGCCGCGCTGGCGCTGATGGTCGTCTTCGGCCTGCTCGCGTTTTTCCGCGCGAAGGACGAGATCCTGGAAGGCTCGTGGCAGCTCCTCGCGGGGTGCTGGCTGTCGCTTCTGACGCTCTTCCCGCACGAGCTGCTGCACGCGGTCTGCTTTCGGGAGGACGTCTATCTCTACACGAACCTCAAACAGGGGATGCTCTTTGTCGTCGGGACGGAGGACATGAGCCGGGCGCGGTTCGTCTTCCTTTCGCTGCTGCCGAACCTCGTCTTCGGCTTTCTGCCGTACGCCATCGGGATGCTCTTCCCGCAGTGCGTGCTGCTCCTCGCGCTCGGGACACTCGCCATCGGCATGGGCGCGGGCGACTACTACAATGCGCTCAACGCGCTCACGCAGATGCCAAAGGGCGCGCGGACGTATCTTTCCGGCTTCAATTCCTTCTGGTATCTGCCGGAGGAGAAAAGGTGACCTTGCGCAAAGACCAGTCAGGCCCTGCTGCCTGTACGCATCGAAAGACGTATCGAAGGGGGTTCCGCTTGCATCCCTCGCCCCGCCGCCCAGAAATGGGCAGTTCCTTCGCCTATATGGGTTTTTCAGATGGCGAACCGCGCAAGTTTTCTTTCTCGCTTCGCTCGATGCTTGCAGCTAAAGCTGTTCTTTATGCACCGGCAAAGCCGGTGGTTGTTTTTCCGCTAAAGCTAACAGTCAGGGTCCGTTGCCGGCACGCATCGAAAGACGCATTGCATGGTTTCCCGCTTGCATTCCTCTCCCCGCCGCCCAGAAATGGGCAGGTCCTTTGCCTTGATGATTTTTTTGTAATCGCGAAACACGCAAGTTTTCTTTCCCGCTTTGCTCGATGCTTTGCAGCGAGAGCATATAAAACAAAAAAGGTACGGATGCTCGGCGTTTCGGCCTGCTCCGTACCTTTTTGATATGATTTTGACCCCTATATCACTTTCCCCTCGGGGAGCTTCTGCGCGATGAGGCTGTCCATGCAGTGCTTGTGGGGCGTGCCGCCGCTCATGCAGTCGAAGACCTCCTCGCGGCAGGTGTGAAACAGCCAGTCGTGGTAGTACCCGAACAGCTCCCCGGAGCGCCACGGGGCGCGCAGGGACTCGTCCCGCGTGCTGTCCGGCGCCCGGACGATGAACGGCTTTTGCACAAAGACGTTGAGGACGTTGAAGCCCTCGGGCGCGGTATGGCTTTTCATCCGCGCGCAGAGCTCCTCCCGGTAGGCCGGGCGGATGAAATGCAGGACGCCGCTCGAAAAGATAACGTCATAGTCGCGGTCAAACGGAAAGTCCATCGCGTCCGCCCGGCGCAGGTCGACCCGGACGCGGTTGTGATCCGCGAGCCGCTTCGCCTTTTCAATGCCCGCCTCCGAGATGTCGAACGCCGTCACGTCATACCCGCACTTTGCGAGAAAGACGGCGTCCTTGCCCTCGCCGCATCCCACGTCCAGCACGCGGTAAGGCCGGATCGGCGGCAGCAGCCGCATGATCTCGAAGCAGAGCCGGTTCGGCCTCAGCCCCCAATAATACTCCTCCGACGCATAGCGGCCGTCGTAGTCCGCCGCCGCGCCGCGGTATCCGAGCAGAACGTCCACCGTCGTCCGCAGCGCCGCGGCGAGCTCCGGCAGCTTCTCGATGTCCGGGTAGGCGGCGTTGTTCTCCCACTTGCTGACCGACTGAAACGACACGTTCAGGATCCCCGCGAGCTGCGCCTGCGTCAGGCCGAGCTCCGTCCGCTTTTTGTTGATGGTCTCCCCGATCCGGTTCATCCCGGCGCCCCCTTCCGCGTTCTCCGCAGTCTCATTATCGCAGAAAGCCGCGCGAAATGCAATAACGCGCTCGGTGAGTTTTCCGCGCCGGACTCCACCGCCGGTTGAAGCGGCCCGCCCAAATGCCAAAGGGACGGCATGACCCCGGTCACGCCGTCCCCATTCGTTCTGTCAAAAAAATTGCGTTACGCCTCGATCTTCCCGGAGAAGTTCAGACCGAAGCCGTAGTCGTAGGCGTTGCCCATCTCGTCGACGTGCGGCTCCATGTCGAGCGCCTTGTCCTCGCACTGCGCCTCCACGGTCTCCATGTCCTTCGGCATCTGGATCGGCAGGCGGCCCGTCGGCTCGAACGCGCCGAACACCACGTCCAGCACGGCCTCGCGCGAGACGCCGAACTCCACGACCAG